>NZ_MOEN01000036.1 GCF_001968985.1 Desulfurobacterium indicum
TGAGGCTAAGGAAGAACTTCAGGATATGTTCTCCAGGAGGTACTCCTAATGGTTTACACAAAATTATTGACACAACCGGATTTGTTTCACCATTTATATTAAGAATAACCATTCTCCCATAGCCCTTGCCATAAGCATTTATAAAATCGTAAACAGCACCTACAACAGCAAATTCGCCTTTTTTTAATAAATGGCTTGTAGAATTTGAGAGCCTCCTCTACCTGATAGTTTACGTTCTTCTCTACACCATCAAGCCATCTCTTTTCAAATGGACCTGATTTTGAAACCTTTGAAAGTGGAAGATGAAGATGATCAAGCTCATTCTTAATACCTTCTGTTTCTTTAGAATAATCATGAAGCCCCGCTTTTACGGCACCACAATGTGTGTGACCCAAAATCAAAAGAATTGGAGTATGAAGATGATAAACACCGTAATCGATAGAACCTCTTGCATTAGCAAGCTGGTTACCGATGTTCCTGATAACAAACACCTTATCAACAGGATCTTTAAAGAAAACAGTTGGATGAAACCTTGCATCTGAACATGTAACCATTGTAACGATAGGATGTTGAACGTTCATGTAAGGCTTAAAGTAGGATTTTGTGTGAGATTCAACCTATTTGGCATTCCCCTCAACAACTTCTTTTAGGGCTTCTGCCGGTGTTGTTTTAACTTTACCGTGAGAACTCGCTACTTCACTTCCCCCCATGATTGCTACTGCAGCCACAGCTGCTAACAATTTCTTTACCATTATTACACCTCCCTGGAATACTTTTAAAGACTCTAAACAAAAAAAATTCCAATGCAAGTATACATTTTCAAATATTAAGAACATTTTCCGACTTAAAATATTTATAGATTGAATAAAAAATCAAGAGTTCCTTAATTAAAATTCTATGTCCTTAAAATTTAGCTATTTACAAAACACTATTTGTGAAAAGCTGAAAAAGTAAAACAAGTGAATCATAAAGCACCTTTCATTTTTTATTAATTAGAAAATTTAATAAAAAAAGACAAGAATACTACAAATTTTAATAAGCGGGGGAGCAACTCCCCCCAAAAAATTAACCTTTTGAAACACCTTTGAGTCTAACGTCATATTTTGGATTATTGATCGTAAATATTTGAGGAAATTTCTGGTAAAGAGGACCTTCAAACGTTACCTTACCGTTTTCAGTAGCTTTTACGATTATAGCAGGATTGTTGGGTTCGTTTGAAGCAGATGTATAAGCATTGTTCATAAGTTTAAGATCCGGTACAATATAGAGAATTTTTACTTCGGTATTTCCAATCTTGATAACATCACCTGCTTTAACCTTAGCTTCCTTGATAACTTTTCCGGTAGCTTTATCAATAACGATCACATCAGCAACCTTCCAGGTTTTCTTTACCTCTTCCGGCAATTTCACAGGTTTTGCAAGTTTTGTCATGGTTTCAGGATGCATACCTGGCATCATTCCACCATTCATACCCATTCCGTGAGGAGGCATACCCATACCATTCATACCACTAATATCAGGATGTCCCGGAGGAAGAGCTGTTTTATTTCCAATTGGAGGATGCCCTGGAGGAAGTTTCTTAGCCGTCATAGGTGCATTTTGTTGATTCTGTGATTGTTCTTCCGGCTTACTTTTATTGCCACATCCTGCTATTGCAAGAGAGGCTACCATGCCGAGAACAAGAGCTGTCTGTTTTTTCATCGTCCACTCCTTTAAAGCAAATTTGAAATTTGATTATATCCAACTTACATCAATCTTCAAGTGTTATAACATTCTCTAAATTCCGGAACCTCTTTGCTACTGAATGGATAAAAGAGCAAACAATAGAAAGTTGAGAATTGTTTACACATGCATTATCATCGCCATTACAACCAATTACTTTAACAGGCAAATTTTTCGACAAATGAGCAACAGTAGCAGTTTCAATATTTTTATCTATATCACTTATCCTTATCTCCTCCACAAAGGGGAAAACAGCTTTTGCAATTCCCCAGGCAATAAATCTTCCGCCTATCAAGCCAAGCTTTTTAATGCCTTTCCGTTTCAATTCATCAACAAGTTCATTCAGTGTATATTTTATTTTGAATTTTTTGCCAAGCGGAGAGTTTAAAAGTAAAAACCAATGAGCATCACCTATAAAAATATCTCCAACTTTTCCAAAAGGGTAAATAAACTTCTTCCCTAAGAACTTTGCAGATTTGGCTATTATCTCTGCAGTTTTTCTATCTGCTGGAACAGGAAACGGTGAAGATTCAACCTCTTCAGCCATGATTTCTATAACCTTCGGAAGTCCAAACTTTGCTACTGTGGCTTCTCCCGGCATGTAACCTGACATGTATGCATGGTGATTACCGGGAAAGCCGCTTATAGCACTATTTAAACCGCATCGTAAACCAAACCTGAGTTCATCTTCGTACTGGCCATTTGTAGCAACAATCTTACCCGGAGAAAGGATCCTTGCCATTACAACAGCCTCACCGAAAGCGCGCACTCTATTAGCAGCACAATTATAGGGACCTCCCTCTATAACCACCTCGTCTATACCGTAATCTATACAGGCCTTGATACCTCTTGCAAGCTCTTCCTCACCATCACCAACACAGATGATAGCACCAACACCTTTACCATGCTTTCTGGCAAACTCTATAACAGATAGTGTTTCTTCAGGTGGTGCTGCGTGAGAAGTATTTTTCTGAAAAGCCATCAGACTAACACTTATTGATTGAACAGCATCCGGCCATAAATCTTTTTCGTGTACAAACGCTTTTTCCTTATTTTCAAGTCTTTTATGTATTCTACCCCTAGGACAACCGTTAAAAGGCTTACCGCTCCTGTAACAATCAGCAGGACATTTAACTATCTCTTCCGGATATCTCATCGGGCCGTATTTTCCGAAATGATCAACGTCAATAGGCATATCGGTAAGCTTTCTCAACTCTTTCATAAGCTCAAAAGGAGTCATCCCTTCTCTTTCAGCTATATCTGCAACGGCATAAGAACAAACGTGAATTGGAAACCCCAATCTATCAACAAGACGAAAACCTCCTTTAAGCTCTGTAATACTCTGTTTTAAACTCACAACATCAACAAGAATCTCGTTTAAATCACATCCGAAAGGAAATTCTTTATATGATAAACCAAGATGAATAAGGTCTTCATCCGAAAGCTTTTTTACAGCAAAAAGCAAATCTGATGGATTTTCTCTTCCTCGTTTTACTAATTCATATTTGCTTTGAAGATCACCTTTTAATACGCTTTTAATACAATCTTCCACTTTTCCTCCTGTGATGGAACTTCAAAGCCTGAATACTAATAGCGTCAGCAATTTTATCCAGAATAATAGAAGCAATGGGTAAACCGTCTTTAATCAATTTGCCTGTTCCGACAAAAGCCGTAATGAACGATTTCTGTGGAAAATCATAATCTTTCAAAAAAAGGGCAGGCCCTTCAGTAACAGCAGCAAGAGGTATACAAACTTTCACATCCTCATCTCCAAAACCGAAAACTCCGTTTGTAGTAATAAACGGAATTCCACTTTCAACACAAAACTTACCAACAGCTGCAACAATCGGAATTGTATCTCCACCAGCTATAGTAGATATAACAACAGAAGCATCTTTAAGAAGGTCAAACTGATCTGAAAAATCAAATGGTAAGGCTTCTATATCCTTATAACGAGTATCGGGAGTAAGGAACCTGCGTTTTAAGAAAGATGCTTTGTTCTCTTTAGGCAATGCTCCCATCAAAAGATGATAATAGTCATTTTCCTCAATTGTTCCACCATCAACAACTGCAACCCTTGAAAAACCACCTCTGTGAGTCATAATAATTCTTTCAAAAACTCTTGCTCCCAAACGGCCTGCACCAAGCAAAACAAGTTTCCCGTAAGGCACCAGTTTCTTTTCCATCTCACTAACCATATCCATTGCTCAAAACCTCTACAAAATCAGGAATATCATCACCCAGTATTAAAGCTTTTAAAAGGAGCAACGTTTTATCTACTGCTTCTGCTTTTCTTCTATAAACTTTCTCCGCATCAGTAAAGGGAAAGTTTCTAACTTCATTTGTTGTTCTAATTATAAAAGTTTCCTTATTAAATCGCAAACATACTGTTCCTCTTCCATTTCCAGCACTTGAAGCAACAGATATATCTACGCCCATTTTCTCTTTCAGCACCCTCGAGAGAATCAAAGCAACATTCATATTACCGATTTCATCATAAACTTTAACTCCGTTTATATGAGCCTTAGGAGCAGGAAGTCTTATATCTAAAACCTCCTCAATGGAGTAAACAGAAGGTAAAAACATAACAGCTGAAACAGACACGGGCAATCTATTTTCTACATAAGGAGCAGAAAGCTTATGCAATCCCATACCTATTTCACAGTGCGTAAAACACTCAACTGAGGCAAATGTCAATATACGGGAATCCGACATCGATAAACTCCGCATCTATAAATTTTGCAAGACGCCGCGTGAATTCTAACATTCCCGGAATCTCTGTCCTATAATGAGAAGCATCAACAAAACCTATACCGGCACATTTTAAACGACATGCAACGTGATGAACAAGATCTCCAGAAACTGCAACATCGATATTAAAGTCAAAAAGTTTTTGAATAAAATCTGGAAAATTAAATCCACATCCACTAAAAACAGCAACTTTCTCTATTTTCTCCGGCAGAAAATAGCGAATATTTTTTAAATTCAAAATTTTCAAAATCCTATTCGAAAATTCTTTTGAAGTCAGTTTTGTAATTCCATACATTCCAAAACGATTATCATCAAAGAAAATGAGATTCTCCAGACCCAAGACAGTACCAAGGGAATAATTGCAGCCCCAATCAATTCTGTCAAGAGGAGTGTGAATAACAAAAACAGGAAAACCTGGATTAAAATAAGGTTTGTGGTGAGAAATAACCATATCAAAATGAGAAAAATCAAAATTATCTGGAACATCAACTACAACAGCAACTTTTTCCACATTAGAAGGCCTAACATCGCTTACCCAACCATAAAAATCACCTTCAACCGCGTAAGATTCCGGAACTATTATACGTAGAAGTTTCTCAAGCTCTTGCCAATTCAAACTGTATCTCCCGAAGGATATCATTTAAAACATCTTCAAAATAATCCACTTTAAAATTTCCATCTTTTCTTACAGATACCGTAACGGCTGGAATTTCCATTACATCAAGAAAACCACAACTGCTTTTAACGTTAAACAGTAAAGATTCTGCAAAAAACAGATTGGGCACCGCATAAAGCACATTTTTAAAATCTTCTAATCGGGCAGAAAGTTCCCTCACAGTTCGGACAGTAAGAGTCATCGTGCCGGAAGTTTTACTTTTATAATTCATTCTCAGAAAAAAATCCGGCTTTTTTTCAGTTTCCAGTAAACCCAAACCGGAAGGCTCTTCAGAAACAATAATGTCGGCTTTAAACTTTCCAGCCAGTCCTTCTTTAACGTCAATTCCACCAAATCCTGTAAGATCAATAATAACGTCAAATTTTAATCTATCCGGCTTATCACAAGGAGAAAGAGCCATAACACTTGTTTCTTTATCGTAAAGAAAAATCTGCCTAAAATTACTCTTTAAACATTCGGCGATAAATATACCGTCAAGATAACCACCTATAATAAGTAAAGAATCGCCGGTAAACTTTTTGAGAACTTCCGCCTTCATTTCCGATATTCGCTTCGCCACGTCAAAAACAGTAAAAGGCGCATAGAAAGTCTGCGTTTTATCTGTTATACCTGAATGAACCGGTGAAATACCAAGCCTTCTCAAAAGTCTGAAAATATCAAAAAAAAGAGCGGTCTCCAGAGAAAACTTATGAAGGTGATGAGATGGAGACGAAACACCGGATACAACATTACCGTAAACATCAACAATAACAGTAAATGCGCCGCTTCCCGGCAATCCCAGCCTGCCTCGGGCAATGTAAAAATCACAACTTTTAAAATATCGGCCTGACAAGGCTTTTGCCAAGGAAGGTATCTGTTCGAAATCAAAACAGTTCGTATTAACATCTATCTGACTTACATTTTTGATACCAAACATAGCAAGAATATTTCTAAAAACGGAAAATTTCTTGAAATTATTGGTTACAACACCAAATTTTCCTTTAAGAATTGATTTTTTGATAGCCGCTGTTTCCTCAGGTTTGTCTCCCTTTCTAACACCGTTAAGAGATTCCTGAAAAGCCATTTTAAAAAGCAATCTGTTTTCTTTCCACATTTGTTCTAATCCTATGTTTCTCCAGAATTGGCAAAATCTCTTCAAGTATACCCACGGTAGGAGAACCAACTCCTTTAACTACAAGGGGATAACCCACAGGAACAACTGTGGCAATATTTGTAGCACCTGCTTTAATTGTAGGAATCAGACCTTTCATTAATACCGTTGGAAACGGCACAGTTAATCTTATCAGACTTTTAACTCTTTTTCTTACAGCTTCTATTACTTTCAACTGTAAAGATAAAGGAGCCGGAGAAACGTTTTCCATAGGAGTATTTTTATAAGGTCTGAATCCCATAACAGGAACTTCCTCTACTTCCAGCTCTTTCAGAAATTCAATGTGTTTTTCTCTATCTTCTTCCGTTTCACCTATACCGACCAGAATACCACTTGAAAGTTCAATACCTAAATTTTTAATCTGATAACAAATTTTCATTCGCTGTTCTAAAGAATCATCTGGTTTTAATTTTTTAAAAAGCTCCGGATTCATAGTTTCAAGATTGCAGCATATAGTATCAACACCAGCACTTTTCAAAAGTTTTATCCTTTTCAAATCAAGATCACCACCAACATTAACAAGAACTTTTAAAGAAGTATGTTTTTTTACAATTTCAAGAGCGGAAAGCACCTTTTTAAAATTACCGTATCCTGCTGAAAGACTTACCCTTTTTATCCCGTTCTCTTCTATAAAAACAGCGGCTTTTTTAATTTCATCTTTCTTTTTATCTGTCAAATAAAAATAGCCATTAACAGAAGTGCCTACCGCAAAACCGCAGTAGGCACATTTTCTCCTCAAACTACAATAATTACTCACATGTATTGTAGAAGTTATCTCTATCATAAATGTTAAGCACCGAGCACGGAAGTAATCCTATCTATTGCATCCTCAACTTCAATATTAAGAAGACCAATATTAGCATCAGATTTTATCACACATACAAGAATAGCTCTTCTTCCTGCCTTTTTAGAAAGAATATTCTGCTTTGAACACCTGATAAGCGCATCCTGAAAATCTCCAGCTTCAACAACTTTGGACAATCTTTCAGAAGTTCCGACAACAGCTGCAGCCATAGCTGCAAGCTTTTCAGCACTTAAACCACCTTTAAGCATTGTTGAAACGACAACTTGACCATCAGGTGTCGCTACAAGAGCACCAAGCATATCAGCGCCGAGCGAATCAGCAAGATCTGAAAGTATTTCTTCTAACATTTCTCTTTTGCTGGCCATAATTCCTCCTTTATCATGTTAAACATAAAAACTATTCTCTGTCTGAAACACCTTCTTAAAATTTCTTCCAAGATTCTCTTAGAATACCCTTGAGAACGTCATCACCAACAAGATCTTCCATATATTCAACAAGCATTGGTGAAGGAGCTGACATATAGACTGCCTCTGAAGGTGAGAATTTTTCTGCTTCTTCCACAAGCTCAGGAACTATTTCGCCAATTTTCTCGAGAAGTTCTGAAGCTGTTACGGTCATCGGCTGTACATCTCTGTCAAGAATCATTGACTTTAAGGAATCTTTCATAGCATCAACGTTGAGAAGTTTTATTAAACCACCGAGACCATATTTTGCAACCAAACTTGAAACAACTTGAAGAGATTGAGCAATTTGAAATTCTGTCATTGAACGTTTAGTTTTCAATACATCTCTCGCAACTCTGTAATATTCAATTGCTCCAGTAAAAGCAATCGCCGTCGTAACAATACCCATATCACCAACAGCTGAAACAAGCTCTGCAGGAAGAAGGTAAACTCTCTTACCAGCATCTATTGCCAGATTTTTTAATTTATTTATTTGCTCATCTGTAACTATAGGTTTCTTTAGAAGCTCATTGGTTGCGATTAAATAGTGTTGATGTTGAGGCGTCCCTGGAATTGAAGCAGGATGCATTGTTGAAAAACCTATATCTTCTCTTCCTTCCATAAAAATAGCATTCTGAAGATAAGAGTTTAGAACAAGAACAGACATCGTGCAGGTAGTGCAAATAACCGCATCTTCTCCAAGATAAGGAAGGATATTTTCAGCTAATTTAAAAGTTATACCACCTCTAAAAGGCGTAAAAAGAATGGCAACTTCAGCACCTTTAGCCGCCTCAGTATCATCAGATGTAAGTTTTACTCCTGCAGTTTCAAGCTTCGACTTTATATCATCTGGAACTTTATCTAAATGGGGATCTGACAGAGTTACATCGTGACCAGCTTTAGCAAACTCAAGAGCCATTGCCGAACCGCCGTAAGGAGGTTCACCACCGAGCCTTTCAGGAACATTTAATTTATTAAGGTAGTAATTGAGACTTCCAAAACCGTAAACAGTAACTCTCATACTTCACCTCTCTCCTTAGAAAGTTTCCCCTTTTGTTATTGTAACACGAGAATTAATAAACCTTAATGTTCTATTATTCGTTTATCTTCCTAAATTTATAATATCTCTCTTTCTCAGAATATATGCAACCGCAGTATTGTTGTCTATAAAGATTATACTCTTTTGACTTTTCTATTCCCCTCTTCCACCCTTTTCTAAAATCTTTATAAAGAAATTTGACACCAAATTTTGCAGCTGCAGATTCGGCACATATTCTCATAGTTTCATGGTTTTGATATTTACTGTAAAAAAGAGTAGAGGTAAAAAAATCAAATTTTCCATTCTTAGCAACACTTGCAGTCATTTCAAAACGCATTGAATAACATATCTGACATCTTATTGGTCTCTCTTCTCTAAACACAACCGATCTAAGCCAGTCTTCAAGGGGATATCTGTCCATATAAATAACTTTAAAATCCTCAATCTCTTCAAATTTTTTAACAGCTTCTAATCTTTTTAGAAATTCTGTATAAGGATGTATGTTTGGATTGTAAAAAAATCCGAAAACTTCAAAACCTTCCTTCCGCAAAACTTCCAAAGGATAACAGGCACACGGTGCACAACATATATGCAGAAGCACGCGCTTCACTTCTCAAGCTCCACATCTAAATCTGTTTTTATTGTATTTCCACCTTCTTTTTCTGCAAGCTCAAGAGCCTCAAGAGTTTTTGAAATTAAATCAACTTCATCCATATCTTTCCTTGCAACCACCACACCTACACTAACAGTTACTTTAATTGTTTTTCCATTGATATTTATAAGAGTATCTTCTATCGATTTCCTTATACGTTCACCTATTCTTATAGCATGGCCAAAGGTAACACCAGGAATTAAAACACCAAAAATACTGTCGTCGTAATAAGCAACAACATCATTAGCCCTTAAAAGTTTCTTGAACTTTCTGGCAATCTCTTGAAGAATTATTTTTCCGACTTTTTCTCCGTTCTGCTTAACTATATCCTCAAATTTATCAAGTTTCACCATTAAAACAGCAAACGGATAATTTCTGCTTTTAAAATCATCAAACATATCTTTTAAAACTTTTTCAAAACTTTTCTTACTGGCTATTTCGGTTAAAAATTCAATCAACGCATTTTTTTCAGATTGATCTAACTTTTGAGAAACTTTCTCTATCTCTTTTCGTGATTCCTGAAGTTTATTTTTTAAACTTTCATTTTGAAATTTGATTTCATTCAAAGTCTCAACAACTGTTTCCAGCATCTCTTTTAAATTTTTATCCGACAAACTTTGAGTAGTTTTTTCAACCTTTTTAGCGTTGGCTTCTATAACTTTAGTATGTTCTTCAATACCCTGTATCGCTCTCTCTATTTCCCTGCTTACTTCTTCAGCAAGCTGCTTTATAAATTTCCTATCAGCTTGATTTAATTTCAATATTGTTGATTCAACAACAGACTCATCAGGATATTTTTCCTTAAATATTCCCATTATTTCGGGATCTGATAAATCCTTGCCGGTCTCATGAAGATAGCAGAAAATGTCAAACCACAAATAATAGTTCAAAGGCGTTAGAGGAATACCGTTTCTCACCAAAAACTTAATTTCTTCTTTGGCAATATTAGAAATTTTTTGGAAATCTTCAATACTTAGCTGTTCTCCAGTATTTATTCTTTTCATTAATTCACATTCAAACCTATTCACCATAAGCTTTCTCCCAAACAATTTTAATGCCAGCTGATCTTATGGAATTATGAAACGGCAAACTTCTTTTAGCCAATTTTATATTTATTACATCAGGATCAAACTGTCTACATAACTCATCTATAAGTTCATCGGAAAAATCTTCCAGATAAACGAACTCTTTTTGTGAAAGCTCCAAAACAATCCTGTAAAGTTTTTCATAATCTACAAAATTTCTGGATTCTACTTCCAGATCTAATTCAACCTCAACTCCAAGCTTCCTTTCTTCTTTGTAAACACCACATTTTAAATGAACCTTACAACCTTCAAGAAAAACTTTTGTTTTCTTTCTCATTGGCGACCCTCTCCACTTCCCCTACAAGTCTTTTAATAGCTTCTTCTTCCTTATATTTCCCTATCACTTTCCCGCCGGCAAAAAGGATAAATTTTTCACCGGCAGCTGCTATTCCCACATCAGCAAATGAAGCTTCCCCCGGTCCGTTAACCGCACATCCCATAACCGCAACAGAAACAGGTGTTTTTATATGCTCAAGAGCCTCTTCTACCTCAAGAGCAATTCTTGGTAAATCCACCTGACATCTACCACAGGTAGGACATGAAATAACATCAACACCGTAATCTCTAAGCCCGAGCGAAGAAAGAATCTTAAAGGCAACCTTTACCTCTATCTTAGGATGTGCAGAAAGGGAAACCCTAACCGTATCTCCTATACCTTCATACAGCAGAATGCCTATACCGGCAGCTGATTTAACAGCACCAGAGAGAACCGTCCCGGCTTCTGTAATACCTATGTGGATAGGATAATTGCAAGAAGAAGCAAAAATCCTATTAGCAAGAACCGTAGTTTTAATATCCGAACCTTTAAGAGAAAATTTCATATTTATAAAATCTTCATCTTCAAAAAACTTCATATAGTTAAGTGCCGTTTCCGCAACAGCTTCAGCAGAAGGATATCCGTATTTGTTTAATATCTCCTTTGGCAAAGAACCTGTGTTAACACCTATCCTTATAGGAATATTTCTCTCTCCGGCAACTTTTATAACTTCCTTTACCTTATCCATTCCGCCTATATTTCCGGGATTTATTCTTATTCCATCAGCTCCCTTTTCTATTGACTTAATAGCCAACCTATAATCAAAATGTATATCTGCAATAAGAGGAATACCTATTTTCTTTTTTATTAATGGAATATTATCTACTGCTTCAACGGTAGGAACCGCAACTCTTACAATTTCACATCCGACTTTTTCAAGCTCTTTAATCTGATTAACGGTAGCTTCAAGATCTTCCGTAAAGGTGTTTGTCATTGATTGAACAACAATAGGATAGCCTCCGCCTATTGGAACATTTCCGACCTTTATTACCCTACTTTTTCTCCTTACTATCCACATAAAATCCCCACTTCACAAATCCTCATCAAAGCTTAAATTTCCATGTTATGAAAGAGATTATAGCGCAAAATTTTTCTAAAGGTGCACGAAATTACGATCGGTTTGCCATTATCCAGAAACGAAGTGCAAGAAATCTTTTAAACTTGATTTCAAATATAAGCTACACAAAAGCCATAGATATTGGAGCAGGATCGGGAGAACTCGCCTCAAAATTAAAAAATTGCATCGGTGTTGATATATCCCCACAGATGTGCAAATGTATGGAAGAAAAAGGGATAAAATGTGTCTGTGCAGATGCGGAAAAGTTGCCTTTTCCGGACGAAACATTTGACCTCGCAGTTTCAAACTTTGCATTTCAATGGATGAACATAAAAAAAGCCATGAAAGAATCCCATCGTATCTTAAAACAAAACGGTAGTTTTGCTCTTTCCATTCCTATAGAAGGTAGCCTATCCGAACTATTTTCAGCATGGCAGAAAGTATCTATTTCATTAAATGGAAAAGAAGATAAGCTTTTTAGATTCCCTTCATACAATACAGTTATCTTATATGCAAAAAGACACGATTTCCGTATTAGATACAAACAGATAAAATCTGAAAAAATAATACTTCCTTCTGCATCAGAAGCTTTAAATTACATAAACAAGATTGGAGCGCGAAACCCTTACGGATTTAAAAAAATCAGAAAACAATTTTACAAAGAATTTTGCAAAGAATTCTTTCACACAGAAGATAAAGGTTATCCTATAAGCTATAAAGTTCTAACAGTAATCCTTGAAAAAGCTTAAATTAATAAATGATAAATTTATTTTAAGGAGGGGAAGCACTGACTCCGCGAGAAAGAGACATCCTGTTAAAAGTTGCAGAACTCTATATGGAAACAGGTGAACCTGTTGGTTCTAGAACTCTGCAAAAGCGTTTTTCCATGAAAATAAGTCCTGCCACTATAAGAAACGTAATGTCAGACCTTGAAGATAAAGGTTACCTTTACCAGCCTCACACATCTGCCGGAAGACTACCAACGGACGAAGGAATGAAGTATTACATAAATTACCTTTTATTTTCCCTAGGCGAAGTGGATACAGGAATTGCTTCAAGAATCATTGATTACATAAAAGTATCAGGGAAAACCGGATTTGATGAAATATTTTCAGCAGTCCTCAATTTCTTAACAAGATCAACCGGATACATGAGTCTCGGTGCAAACTTTGTAATAGATGCCCTTACAATAAAGGACATCTCTCTTGTTAAAGTCTCTTCATCAAAGGTTTTAGTTGTTATAACATGTGAACCTGAATATGTCATACACAAAGTGATAACCCTTAAGGTAGAACCTTCAATACTTGCAAAAATATCACAAGAATTAACGGCAAAATTTAAAGGGAAACCTTTATCAAGCATTAAAAAAGAACTTATAAATGAAATGAACAAGGCAAGAAACGAATTTATGGAACTATCCTTCAATCTAAACACACACCTTTTAAAACTTGTAAACAGTGTTAACGATGTTAAAATCACAGGTACTTTTAATATTTTCAACAGTGTCAACGAAGACTTTGAAAAAATTCAGGAAATTATTAAAATTCTTGAAGAAAAGAAAAAATTACTCGAAACATTTAGCAAGTTAATTGACACCGCCGACAGAGTAACGGTAATTTTAGGAAAAGAAACAGAAATTGAAGCCTTCGAACCCTTCAGCATAGTCGCAGCAAAATACTCACTAAAATCAAAAGATGCAGGAATAGTCGGAATTTTAGGACCGAAAAGAATGGATTACTGCAAAATAATACCTGTGGTTGAAAACGTATCAAGAGCTCTCTCACATATTTTAAGCAAAGATATAAAATAAATTGATATAATTTCACAATTTCCAGTTACTTTCATGGAGGTAGAAAGCCCAATGTCAGTTAGAGTCAGATTTGCCCCAAGTCCAACCGGCTTTATGCACGTCGGAAATGCAAGAACTGCTTTATTTAACTATCTTTTCGCAAAACACAACAACGGAACTTTCGTTCTCAGAATAGAAGATACAGACACCGAAAGACACAGCGAAGAAGCCGTAAAGGTAATTTACAAAGCTTTAAAATGGATGAGGCTTGATTGGGACGAAGGTCCCGAAAAAGGCGGAGAATACGGCCCTTACAGACAATCTGAAAGAAAAGAAATCTATGAAAAATATATCAACATACTCAAAGAAAAAGGATTGGTTTACGAATGCTTCTGCACCAAAGAGGAACTTGACGCAATGCGCCAGGAACAACTGGCAAAAGGACTGCCACCACGATATACCGGTAAATGCCGTCATCTAACCAAAGAAGAAAAGGAAAAATTAAGAGCAGAAGGCAGAAAACCGGTTTTGAGATTCAAAGTTCCAACAGACAGAACCGTAACATGGAAAGACCTGGTTAAAGGCTCCATAGCTATAAATTCTGAACAACTGGGCGGAGATTTTGTAATTGTCCGCTCAAACGGTATGCCTGTTTACAATTTTGTTGTTGTAATAGACGATGCTCTGATGAAAATCACCCATGTAATAAGAGGCGAAGACCACATCTCAAATACCCCAAAACAAATTCTTCTCTATGAAGCTCTCGGTTTTGAAATACCAAAATTTGCTCATCTACCGATGATTTTAGGAGAAGATAGAAGCAAACTTTCCAAAAGGCACGGCTCAACATCAGTAGCAGAATTCAAAGAAAAAGGCTACTTACCGGAAGCATTTACAAACTTTCTGGCACTTTTAGGATGGTATCCTAAAGACGGTAAAGAAATACTTTCCATGAATGAACTAATAGAAAGATTTGACATCAAAGACGTAAACAGTTCACCTGCAATATTCAACTTCGAAAAGCTGAACTGGATGAACAAAGAATACATTAAAAGCTATGATTCTAAAGAACTAACAAAACTTATCATTCCATACCTTGAAGAAGCAGGCTACAAAATTGAAAAGTTCAATTTCAACTGGCTGACAAAAGTAGTTGAAGCGACGAGAGATTACCTGACTGTCCTTTCCGAAGCTCCCAAATATATGGAAACGTTCTTAAAAGACGAATTCGAAATAGAAGAAGGCGCTTTAAACTTTATGAATGAAGAAAGATTAGAAGTAGTAAAACACTTTGCCGAAAAAGTTTCTCAGTTAGAAGAATTAAACGCAGAGACCTTTAAAAAAGCCGTAAAAGAAACTGGTAAAGAGCTTAAAGCAAAAGGTAAAAACCTATTCATGCCGATAAGAATAGCACTAACTGGAAAAATGAAGGGCGTAGAACTTGACATCCTTGTATCCCTCCTGGGGAAAAAAAGAGTCCTTAAACGTCTTCATCATGCAATCTCAGAAATCGAAAGGAGGATGTCATGAAAAAAACAGCCCTTTTAGGACTGGCACTTATCAGCATTGCCGCAGCTGGCTGTGGACAAAAACAAGAAACCTCAACACAAGCAACACCTGAATGGAATGCGAACTGTGCCCGTTGCCACAACGGAAATATGGCCGTAACAAAAGACACAATCCTTGCAAAATACAAGGATAAGACACAACTACTTAATGCGGTAAAAGAACTTGTAAGTGCCGGCAAAATGCCGCCTAATCTTCCATACGGCAAAGTAGCAGACGAACTCTACAAATAAACAACGAGCCGGCAGAATTCTGCCGGCTTCCCATTCAAATTATCGGGAATCAACTTTCAGAACAATACAGTCAAAGCATCTTAATACCAATAGTTTTAAAGTTATAAATCAAATATTCATAACTATCTTAATCACGATCCCCGACACTTGACACCCAATATTAGCTGATGATAATATTAATATAAACCTTGACGCTCTTTGAAAAAAGAATAAGTTTTAAGATAGGGTTTTAAGCGTACCTCTAAGAAATTGAAACTAGTTGAATATCTCTTTTATTGGCATTTCTTTTTAGGTTTTGTTTTAAGCGTACCTCTAAGGAATTGAAACAGGAAAAAGAAAAATAACGAAAGGAAGGCTACAAAAGTTTTAAGCGTACCTCTAAGGAATTGAAACTGGCCAAAAGGCGCGCGTCGTAATAATCGTTTTTTCTTGGTTTTGAGCGTACCTCTAAGGAATTGAAACTAGAATTGTGCAACGCCGAAATCAGCAAAGCCATAACCGGGGAAATACTCACAGCAGACAAAGGAAATACTGGAAGTTACGCCCTTGCTAAAGTTCATTATGAAACACTAAAAAAACGAGGTAGGAAAGTAGCTAAAGCACTTGCTAATACCCTAAACCGTACCCTTATTCGCTGGATAGTGGAACTTAACTACGGTAAAGACCTCCTTCACCTAACACCAAAACTCCAGTTTGATTTCAAGGAAATTCCGGAGTGGGAGCAGGTGAAAGATGCGATTGATAGGGGAGTGCCGGTAAGTAAGGAAGCTCTCTATACCCTCTACAACTTGCCTAAGCCTCAAAACGAAGAGGACGTGTTCGTTTCCCCAAAACTCTCTCCTCAAGGAGGTATGGACTTCTCAGATTTTTTTACTTTGCCGAGAAGGGTCAAGTTGAAGCCGTAAACGACGTAACAG
>NZ_MOEN01000037.1 GCF_001968985.1 Desulfurobacterium indicum
TGAGGCTAAGGAAGAACTTCAGGATATGTTCTCCAGGAGGTACTCCTAATGGTTTACACAAAATTATTGACACAACCGTCTTGAAGCAGAGATTGCTGTACTTGCAAGCTTCTTTTGTTGTTAGCCAGCGTTTGTCCATAAGTTCCTCCTCTGCGGTCGCTCTGCTTTTTAAAAATGAATAAGGGGGCGGCGAAAAGTCACTTTAACCAATTCTCTTTAATCACCATTCCTCCTTTATAAACTCTAAAGCAGGAATAAGTATTTCTTTTATCCATTCTTTCTTTTCTTCATCTGCAAAATAGATAACGTTGTTTCCCCGTCTTTCTCTCAGAACTAAACCTGCCAAAGCCAGTTCTTTTAAATGAATAGAAAGCATGGCTTGTTTCATTTTTAGTTTGTTTGCTAATTGCTTCAAATTGTGTTTTTCGTTATTACCAAGTAAAAACAACAATATTTTTATTCTGTCTGGATGTGAAAGTGCTTTAAAAAGATAGGACAAGTTCTTTATGTCTTTTTCTCTTATTTCCACGATTTCCTCCAATAATTTTTGATGATATTCCAAAAATTACTTTTATCATGCATTCAGGAAAATTATCCGGAATGATATAGGTTACGTGTTTTGAATGCGGGTCAAGTTTTGTTATTACTTTGTATATTTTCTTTTCTCCATCTATTATCATTTCTATTTTTTGATTGCCGGTAAATGGAGCTTCTCTTTCTTCTACTTTTACCATCATCGCATCCTCCTTTGACTTTTCTAATTAGCTTTCCAATTTCTTTAACAGATGTTCTTATTTCATCTTCAAAAAACCAGTATTGAGTAAGCCAATCTATATTGCCCTTTTCTTTTGCAGTTCTAAGAAGTTCGGCGTATGCAAAAGCAGTTAGATGGTCTTGAAAAACTCTTAACTTCCACAAAAGCATTTCTTACTCCATATATGGACATAGTCCTTTTTCGCGGTACCCACAATACTGACAAGCCCAGGAGTGTCCGAGACCATTTGGAATAAAGTTCCCTGACTGCATTGCTTCCTTGATAGCTTGAACAACAGAATTTACTACTTTTAGAAGTCTCTGCTCTCTTGGTAGCTCATGCTCTAAGACAAGTGTTTGAGGCTTCTTTGTTTTAATAGCGTAGTGTATGTAGGCTTTCTCAATGTCTCCCTGGCAGGCATAGAGTTCGAGCTGAAGCTGATAAGAAAGATCTATTTGTGAAGGTTTGCGACTGGCTGTTTTAAGATCTATAACCGCCATGTCTTCTGTGACAACGTCCCTTTTCCCATAGAGAATTATTCCATTTCCAATGTTCTCCTCCACCCAATCCTCCACAAGCAGAGGTTTAACAATCGGTGCTAATTCCTTGTGGTAACACTCAAGAAGTCTATAACCTTCGTCCTTTATCTCTCCTTTGGGTTTTTCCCATTCTTCAACTTCTTCGCTTTGCTTTTCAAACTCGGCATCATAAGCATCAAGAACGTCACCAAGAGGTAAATCTTTTCCGCTTTCTATCTTTTGAAGAAAATTAATCTCTTCTCCTTTGTGAAAACTTAACCCGACAACAAGAGAAGGTTTTGGTGGGACCTTGAGACCTTCTATATAGCGCAAATACCACTGATACTGACAGCGCAAAAACATATTTATAGAAGAGGGGGAAAGTTTTAATCCCCCAGCTTTTTCCTTATCCGAAGATAAAGTCATCGTCTCCCCCGTTTTCATCATTGTCTTTTCTTTTATTTTCTATCTCTATTAAATGTTCTATCAGCGTTGAAGCTTCTTTCCTTGTAAGCTCTTTTGTGCTTGTTTTCTTAAACAACAATTCCATAAGTGCTTTTCCTTCTTTTTCCCACTGGTCCCCCCATATCTTTTTGAGAGTGACAATGATTTTCTTTCTTTGCGCATCTGTTATCTGCTTAGTAGTGCCGTTATTGGAACCACCAGTAAAACCATTATCACCGTTAGAATAGCTATCCAGTCCTCCATAGTTCAAAACCTCCCCTGTCTCTTCGTCTATTTCAATTCCCATTTCCTCTGGAACGTACATTCCGGACATTTCATTGGGGAATGCTTCTCGAAGTGCCTGGACAAGCGCAACTTTTCTAATCATTGTTGCGGGCATTGTAGCCCAGTTATTCATCAGCTCTCCGTTTTTGTTTTTGCGCGCGTATTCCTCAAGTGCCACTTCAGTGCGTATAGGATGAGCAAAGTCTTTTCTGTAAACCTCAGCCCAACCGCCAACAAGTTCCTCCTTGCTCTTGATATAAAAAGCTCCATCTCGATATGTGATTTCTCCACTTTCATTGTTCACTACAATTACACCTGCCTTATAACCATCAAGCTGTTTTGACCTTTCAGCCCTTTTTAAGAAAGCGTCTTTTCCTACTACGATTGTAGGCTTTTGTGTTTTTCCCCACTTAATAAAGTGAACATCATATGGAGATAATGAACGAATACGGCAGTAGTTAAAGAATTCTTTAATTTCCGCCTGTGTTGCGTCTGGAGCATGGTATTTGACGTAAGTTGCTACCTCGTCAAAAGTGTAGGTTTTTCCATCTTCTGCTACAATGAGTAATGGCTTTTCAATGACGCTCATGGCTTCCTCCAAGTTTTTATTTAATCCACCCACTCCTCTACTTTTGCTATGTAATACTTGTTGCCTTTATGGATAGATATGATCCTTGGTTCGTAAAATACGTTCTCTTTTATCCAGTCTTTTATTGCTTCTTCTCCGTCAGCCCAAAAAATGTAATAAGAAACCTCTTTCCTCCCATTAAAGCAAATGCAGCACTTGTCAAGTAATGCAACTGTGCTTACCTTATTCATGACAGCCTCCTTAAAAGGTTGTTTACTCTTTCGAGTATTTCGTAAACTTTGTCTGCTTCTTTGTGAAGCTCATGGTTACGGAGGCGGTCGTGAGCCTCCGTAATCCATGCTTTAGCGTGTTGAAGATTTTTTCTAGCAATGTCTATGTTTACTTCATCTTTTATGGCTTTATTAAGAATGACTTCAAAGTCTTTCACAGCTAACCTCCTTTAGCTTTTCGTAGATTTCTTCCATGATGCTTTGAGCTTCTTCTTTTAGTGTATGAGTGCTTACATCGTATGTTGTTCCTGAAACTGTCCTGACTCTGACTACATATACGTACTCATTGATTGTTTCAGGGAATTGTCTTTTGGTTGGAACGTATTTTGTTACTTCTTTCTTTCCAATTCCGATGCTTTCAACTGCACCTGGGTTAATTAGATATCCTCTTTCTGTCCTTACCCATTCCATTGGTTGCCTCCTTTTTCTTTCTTTTGCAATTTTTTCTCGCAGCTTGAAAGTCTTTGATAAACAGTCAACAGTTCCCAGCATAGAGCTTCAAAAATTGCTGTATCGCTGTATTTGAGCTTCAGGTTGGCGATTGTGCTTAGCAGATTGTCCACTCCTTCGCGGGGCGAGGAAAAGTCTCTCTTTAAGCTTTCGTGAATTTCATCTATAATTTTTATTAGCATGCTTGCCTCCAAACCCGATATGAGGTTTTAATGGTTCAGTTAAAGTGCGTTTGTCCTGAGTGCAAAACAGAATCGCATCACTTTGTCGTATATCTTGGGCACGTAGAAAACGAAAAGGTTCTTTGGGAAATTCCTGTCGTTGAAACTTTTGCTCTTGTTCTTTGCTGTAAGTGCAAATCCAAGTTCATAGCAAATTTTACTGTCAGAAAATCTCTCTACAATGAAGCTAAAGAGGTTATCAAAGACCTTTATTCTCAGAAAGCAGTAAACTTGCTGGCTTCCGAACTTTCAACTATTCCTGAACCCAAAGAACCTTACAGCCATCCTTCCTTCCCTCACAAGGTGGCCAAGTTCTTCACGAAGCTTCAACAGGAAGAGGACCCAGTTATTAAGCTCGGAATTGCAAGAGCCGTTTTAGAGGTAGCTCTTAATGAAGTTGGAGCAGAAGGGAAAACCCTCTACGAGAAAATTCAAGATGTTTACGAAAAAAGGTTAATAACGGCCTCTTTAGCAGAATGGAGCCACATTGTGAGGAAGTTTGGCAATAAAGCTCTTCACGAGCTTGAAGCTGAAACAGAAGAGGCCAAAGAGGTAGAAAATTTCTGCAAGTTCTTCCTTGATCTTCTCTTCCGTATCCCTGCCGAAATTGAGGCAGCAAGGAGCGAAAGCTAATTTTTCACGGGAACAGCGACCATTTGCAGAAGGCTTGTTAACCCTCACGGTTTCACCGCTGGAGCTTCAGGCTGTTAACCCTACTCCTGTTCCCTACCGCCCCCTTATTCTGTTGTCAAAGAGCTTTAAAGCTTCTGCTTTAAATAATAAAGCAAATGATTGAGAATGTCAAGCCTTTGGCATTAAAATTAGACGATTTATTAATTCATTTGCTTTAATATAACTTAAAAGTCTTGGAAATATTAGTATCAGCAAAAACTAAGAGCAGATTGGCAAGGACGGGAAGGGTTAGGGATTAAGAAAGGAAGAGGGTTAAAATGATAGAGAAATAAAGGAACTTAGAAAGAAGAGAAAGATTGATGGGTTGTCAAATCAAACGCGAATTATGTGTTTTTCAATCCAGTTTTTGATTTCAGAGAATGTTATTTCATTTTTGGCAATTTTGATTAGGAAGTTGAACTTTTCATCTTCTGTAGCTTCAATATCAAATCCAATATACCTTAACAGGATGCGCGTTAAAAGATACGCTGTCCTTTTATTTCCATCGAAGAATGGGTGATTTTTTATTATAAGTTCCAAGATTTTAGATATTTTTTCTAAGTCGTTGCTGTAAGGTTCAAAATCTCCAAAGGTTTGACAGGGAGTATATATGGAAGAAATCAAAAGCCCCTTATTCCTTATTCCGTCTCTTCCACCGAAATTTTTTATTGACTTTTTGTGTACATGCAGGGCAAGTTTAACTATTGGCAAGCTTTCGTAGTAATCTTTCATCTTCCTTCATGATGATGTCTAAATCTTTCATAAGATTTTTCCATATTTCTGGTGATTTTTGTGGATTCAGTGGACGTAATACAATGTAGCTTTCGTTGTATTTTTTTATATTTACGTATTCATTGATGGTTAGATATGCTGTATTTACGTAAACATCTGTAAGCTGCTTCTCATGAACAGCCACACTATTTAAAAAAGGTAGCCTATCATATATTTGATTGTTTGAGAGGTAATTGCTATACATTAAGCACCTCGCTTCTGACTTTTTCTACGTTGTTCTCCGATGTCTGCATTAAAATTCTGAACGCTTCCTCTAAAGTTTCAACGTTAGCTATACCTGAAGAATTTGGAATTGTTGCAATGTCTGATATTAAATTTATTCCGGAAAAAGTAGCATTGCTTCCTGTTATCACCGGAGATATGACTGTGTTAGGCACAATTTTTGTGTTGAAAATATGAGTGTTTTCCGGCGGTTCTAAAAAGTCTATGAATCTAACTTCAAAGAAATTTCCCAAAGAGAATTTAAAGATTTTACTTGAGAGTTTATCTTTAATCGATGTATCTTCGTTTGAGAAAATTACAACGTAACCTACTCTTTCTATCACTTTTCTTAAAGCTACTTTGTTGAATTCTTTCCATAAAGATAGAAACACATTCAGGCTTTCGTGCTGTTTGCCTTTGTAGTTTTCCAGGCTTACGTTTTTGTTTAGAAAAAGGGCTTTGTATGAGAACGAGAATCTATCTATGTTTATTATTCCGACGGGAGGCTTTTGAAAATCGTTTAAAAGGGAGATTCTTATTTCAGGGATTACTCCTGATATAGCAATAGGAGATCCAACTTCAACTTTGTATAAGCTGCAGACGTTTAAAGATTGAATTGCATTTCCTATTTCTTCTCTCTTCTCTGCCAGTTCTCTAAATTCTGAAAAATATAATATAAAGTTGATTTCTCTGAGTTTCCACATTTTTAACACCTTTTGCTGTTTGCGAAAATTTTACTTCTTTTCTTTTTGTCGTTCAACTTTTCAATCTTTTGATAACATTACTTTTTCCAAAGTCCTTTTTGGTTTTCTACAGCTTCTCTAAAGGCCTGTCTTAATATTTTTTCATACTTTGGTTCCAGAGGATATCGAGTCAACAAGTAGGCATATCCATCTCTTAACATTAGTTCATTAATAAACTTTCCATCTGGAGTGTAAACATAAGCCAAGATCCGTCCGTATCTGTCCCGGTGATTGTGGTAAGCATTGTTTTGGTCATAAACTAAACAGACTTTTTTGTATCCTGCGAGAAGTTTTTTAAGATGTTTTTTTGCTTGTTTTCCTAAGTATACGATTGTTTCTATGTCTTCCTTATTCCTTTTTGCCTGATAATAAGCCCTTTTATTTTTTCTACTTTCGGGTGTATCTATTCCTAAAAATCTAACTGATGTTTTCTTTCCATGATAGAGAATTTTGATTGTGTCTCCATCGATGACGTAAAGGAGTTTGTAGCAATCTTTACCATAAGCGGCAGTAATTAAAAAAAAGCTAGCAATGAAGAAAAAGATAGATCTCTTCACAATTTATCCTCCTTTTTAGTTTTTCAAAAAAGTTTAGTATGTGCAATAACCGGGAAAAATTTGTATTCTCCGGTGTATAAATCTTTTTCAGGTATTACTATTGGTTTATATCCGGGATTAGCCGGTTCAAGGATTATAACTTTGTTTTTGGAGTCATGGTGATAGTACTTAACAGTTAATTCGCCATTGCCGTTTACTACTACAACCGGATCCCCGTCTTTTACTTCATACCAGCTTGGGTCTGCCACCAATACCAGGTCCCCTCTCCTGAATACCGGCTCCATAGAGCTGCCTTCTACTTTTATCCAAAATACTCTTTCTTTTGGAAGTCCGCGGAACATCATCTCTGGGGTAGGGAAGTATTCTTCCGGCGTTTCCGCTGCATATCCACCAAAACTTCCAGCTTGAGCTTCTCCGTATATGGGTATTGGGATAATCTTACTATGTAAAACTTCTGCGTTGGTGTCCCATTTTGGTTTTTCTTCAAAGAAGTATGATGGAGAAACACCAAGAACATGTGCTATTTTTTTCAATGTTTCGACTTTAGGCTTTCTTTTCCCTTTTTCTAATTGATATATGTATTGAGATAATCCAGCAGTAGATGGACCGCCAAATTTCTCAATAATTTTTTCGGCCAATTCCCTGCGACTTAGTCCTTTTTGCTTTCGTAATCTCTCAATTTTTGAACCAATTGTTTCACTCATAAAAACATTTATAGCATTTGCGTTAATCACTTTTCAATCCCTCATTTTGCTTCAATGTCTTGACTAATTAAAGCTATAGCGTTAATATTTAAAGCAGGAGGTTGACTCATGAGGTTGATAGAAGTGGAGATGAAAGAAAAGAAAATAGAGCTTGCTAAAAAAGTAGGCATTAGCCCACAGTTTCTTAACCAGATTCTCAAAGGGGAAAGGTATTTGCCAATAGATAAAGCCATTGCTTTATTGGATGCAGGGTATTCAGTTGAGGCAATAAAAGAATTATTAAGTCCTAAAAACAAACTTGCTTTTGACAAACTTATCCCCCGTGAAGAGCCTACAGGAGTGCGCTGATGTTTCACCATCCCTTTCCCCTCCCTCGTGCCGCCCCCCCGGGGCGTTGAAGACGTCCGCTTTTGCGGGCGCATCTTTCTTAGTTGTAAAGATAGCCTTGCTAAGAAGACAAGATAAGGGGAGAGGGTTCACAAAATTATCACAAGGAGTGAAAACATGTGTAAAGAGGCTTTTCAGGATGTTGCTGCTGAACTTACAAAGCTTGCAATTTTTGAAGCACACAAAAGAGGCTACACCTATGAAATGATTGCATTTAGAGTAGGAGTCAGCTCGAGTTCAATAGAAAAATACGCATATGGAGAAAGAATTCCGTCGCAGGCTGTTTTTTTGGCTCTGGTTGTGGGGCTAAAGCTAAAAGAACCAGTTAAAAAACTTGCTGAACTTGTGGGATTAAGAGCGGTAGAAGTTTCTAAAACTTCCCTTTCAACCAGCATAGGCAAGGCAATGAAAGAAACAGGAGAAGCCATTGCTGAAGTAACAAAAGCATTAGAAGACGGCGAAATAACAGATGACGAAAGACAAGTATGTCTTAAAGAAATTAACGAAGCAATAGACGAACTAATCAAATTAAAACAACAGATGGAGAGGGAAGAGTGATGAGTAAGTCTCTAATACTTAATTATATCGAATATTTCGAGAACTGCAAGATTCTTTCACGTAGAGAATTAAGTGTTGTTCTCTGTATTCTAAACCACCAGCAGTTAAAAGGGGGTGGAGTTTACGGGATAGATAGGTTAGAAGAAAGGACTGGAATTAAGAGAAACAAAATTTACCAAATTCTCAAAAAACTTAAATTCATCAAAAAGAAAGTAGAAAAAAACACGACAGTCTTCTTTATAGACCTTGAGGAATTTAAAAAATTTTTAACTACCAATAAAGAACTTAATAATATTCAAAAGTCCCAAAAAAGGACTGGAAATAGTCCCAAAAAGGGACTTCAAGAAGTCCCAAAATGGGACTTAAATGAGTCCCAAAATGGGACTTCAAAAACCCAATCAAGCCCAAGCTACACAAAAGCCAGACGAACCCCGAGACTCTAATATTAAGACTCTAAATTTAGACTCTAATAATAAGACTCTAATTACAGAAGAAGATAATACTAGCAAGCTAGATCTAAAAGAAGTTGATGTTGAAAATGAAACAAAAAAAGAAACCATAAGCAACAAGGAATTTACATCTCTTATTTGTGAAAAGCTGATTTTTGAATTCAGGAAAGCATATGCAGAAAACTTTGGTTTTTATCCGTCAATCTCCAGGAAGCATAAAAAACTCTTCTTAGAGAAACTTGAAGAGAAAACCTGTGGTGAACGAGAAAAGTTAGAAACTGTTGCTAAAAGACTTACTTCTGCACTTCCAAAATACTTCCGTCTAAACGATCCGCTTGCAAAGAAAAGAAACTACGACCTTTTAGCGCTTTCCTACAACCTGGACAAAGTTCTCTCTTCTGCTTCAGGAATAACCCGGGACACTTATGACCATAGAAAATCAAGAAAAGAAGCAATAAAAAGAACCCTTGCAGCAATCCTTTAGGGAGGTGAGGTTATGAGGGAAGAACTTGAAAGGAAATATTGGGAGCTTGTTAAAGCCGTCAAAAGAAAAGGGTACGATGAACAAACAGTGCACAGGCTTAGGAACTTTAACACTCCTATTTCTGTAATTCTTGCAAGCTTTGAGAAGCTTCCTAAAACATTCTGGAACTTAGTTTTAGACCTTATCACGGAAAAAGAAAAAAATCTATCTAATCCACTTTTTTACTGCTTTACAGGCAAGCCTGGAAGAGGGAAAACTCTTTCAGCTGTCAGGTTTATGTTCACCAAGCTTTTATCGAAAATAGATGAAGAGCCAGAATACAAAGCTCCGCTCTTTATGACATCTTTCGAGTTAGAAGATTATGCTTTGGGAAAGATAGAGCTTCACCGTTCATACTACGGAAATGAAGCGTGGTTTGAGGCAAGAAACTTTTCTGACAAAGACGATGTTATACCCTTTTCTCAGCTTACAAAAAACTTTGACATTATACTGATTGATGATGTGACAGAAGAAACCACATCTCACTTAGAAAAAGTAATCCTGAACGCCTATTTAACAAACACGATAGTTGTTTTCACTACAAACGTAGATGTAATGGAATTCTTTTCTCCACGAACAAATTCAAGACTTCTTGAATCGTGTGTATTTATCGACTTTAACGACTTCCCATACCTGAGAGACATTCAAGAAAAAGGAGGGGAAGGTGAAACAACTTGAACTTGAATATTCAGTTATAGGTTCAATGCTAATGTTTGACAAGATGTTCTATTACGGAACAGCATTTTTGACGTCCAACTGTTTTGTAAGTCCTGACTTGAAAAAAGCTTTTGAAATACTTCAATACAAGGCCGGAGAAGGCACAAGTGTTGAAAAAGACATAGTAGAAAGTTGGTTTCCTGAAGAACTTAAAAATACAATATTGCTTGCTGTTGAATACGCTTGGGGTAACTTTGAAAAATTTAAATCATGGTGTAGTGAGTTACTGAAACGTGCAAATGAACGTAAAACGTTAGAAATAGCTCAAAAACTTGCAGATGGGGAAATCTCAAAAGAAAAAGCATTAGAACTTTTAGCACAAAACTCTTCTAAAGAGCTTCCTGTCTACTCTTCAAAGACCGCATTAGCGGCTTTTTTAGAACTTTACGAGAATGAAGATTCTTTTCCATCTGTTCCTACATACGTAGAGGAACTTGATTTAAACTTTAGTTTTGAATACCTCACGATTATTGCTGCACGTCCATCTATTGGAAAAACCGTTTTTGCACTGTCTCTTATGAAAAGACAAGCGGAAAACGGACATCCAGTTCTCTTTTTCTCCCAGGAGTTGCCGGTAAAAGAAGAAGTAATGGCAAGACTTATAGCTATGGAACTTGATGTTCCTCTACATCATGTCAAACAAAAATGGGTTGGAATGGAAAAAATTATTGAAGCATCTGGTGCTTTAGAAAATCTACCTATGGAATTTGTTTGTGGAAAGGTTACTGTTCCGCAATTTATGGCAACCGTATATGCCTATAAAGAGTGGCTAACGTCTCAAAAAGAAAAAGGCATCATATACGTTGATTACTTGCAGCTCTTTGCTGAACACAGGAAGTTTGACACTAAAAAAGCTTTTTATGATTATGTTGTGGAAACATGTGTAGAGCTGACAAAAGAATTGAAAATTCCAATTGTCTTGCTTGCGCAAATAAACAGAGAAGCACGCACCGGAAAAAAGGTGCGCCCAACTATGGATCAAATAAAGGGGTCTGGAGACATAGAACAACAAGCTACAAATATTATAGTCCTTCATAGAGATTTTGAAAACAAGCTCACAGAAAAAACACTCCAGATTTTTATCGACAAGTGCAGATTAAAGGGCGTTCACAGGTAACAGTTCCTTTTGAAAACGGCTTTCCAAAATTTGCCAGCTTTGTTGAAAGTGAAAGCAATTACGATGATCTGGAGTTTTAGGAGGAAATATGCTGATAGCAGGAATAGACCCGGGCAAGAAAGGCGGAATTGCTTTCATCTCGCTGGATAATTTCGCCGTTATTGGAATTTTTCCCATGAAAGATACTTGTACCCTTGCTGAGCTTTTTAGGAAGCATAGAGGCGAAATAACGCGCTGTTTTGTAGAAAAACAGCATCCATATCCGAAGCAGGGCGCCGTTTCATCAGGAAAACTCATGAAACACTACGGGGAGATTCTCGGAATACTGACCGCTTTGCAAATACCGTTTGAAGAGATACCGCCGCAAAGGTGGCAATCGTACATTCACGGAAGCAAACATAAGAGAAAACCCAGAAGCGAAAAGAAAAAAGCGTCAATTATGAAAGCAAAACAACTATTTCCCGGAGTTGAAATAAAAGGCGACGGCGAGGCGGAAGCGCTTTTAATAGCCGAATATGGCAGAAGGCTTATCGGAGGACGAGTTGAAGAAGGTGTTTCGCCTTAAAAGCATAGAGGAGCAGCTTAAAGAATACCCGGACTTTCTCACGTTCAATCAGGTGGCGGAGATTCTTCAAGTATCAGAGCGAACGATGTACCGACTGATAAAAGGCGCGCAGATAGAAGCTGTCAAGGTTCGCGGCGTATGGCGAATTCCTAAAATGGCTTTGGTAGAGTATCTCCAGGAACACAACTGTTTGAATGTTGATTGAGTTTGACAATATCTGCCACCTGAGTTTTGCAAATTGTTTATTGTGAAAATAGGAGGCAGTATGAATAAAGAACAGCTATTGCAAATTGTTGCTGACCTTTACATAGATGGATGCAGCGTAACAGAGATTGCAAGGGTTTTGCAAAGGAAGTGCAAAACCCCGCCGCACGTTGCGACTATCTATCGCTGGATAAAAAAACATAAAGACCAGTGGGACTTACGCAGGAAACAGAAAGAGATTCTCAATGTCGAAAAAGCTAATGAAGAACAGAAAGCCCTTGAAGAAAAGATTCAGGTTGAAATAGACAAAGCAGACGCGCTTGACTATCAAGATTTATGCGATCTCCAGCGTAAGTACAAAGAAATAGCAATAACCCAATACAAGCCTCGCGCTGTTGAGGTTGTAATACAGTGCATAAAACTCAAAAGAGAAATCAGGGAAGGACTAAAACCTGAAAGCAACAACAAGATAACAATCGTCTTTGAAGGGGCTCCAGAAAAGAGCAATGAGGTAATTTATGAAAATTAAGTCTCCTTATGTTCCTACTCCTAAGCAGAAGCTCTTTCATGAGTGTCCTGCAGATGAAGTTCTCTATGGTGGTGCTGCTGGGGGTGGAAAATCTGTTGCTCTTGTTATGGATGCCTTCTTTTATGCCGTGAAATACAAAAAAGCCTCAATTGTTCTCTTCCGCCGCTCCTACCCGGAGCTTCAGGAGACTCTCATCCGCTACGCTCTTGAGTTTTATCCCGTAGAGGTTGGGCGGTACGTCGCAAATGAGAAAGTTTTCCAGTTTCTCAACGGTTCAAAAATTCTTTTTCGCTATCTTGAAAGAGATAATGACGTTCTTCGTTATCAAGGTGCTGAATTTGACTATATAGGGTTTGATGAGCTTACCCACTTTTCACAGTATCGTTTTGAATACATGAAATCCCGTCTTCGTTCCTCAAAAGGCTATCCTACATTCATAAGAGCCACTTCAAACCCTGACCCAAGAAATCCGGCCAATAACGAGTGGGTGAAACAGTATTTTGTTGACTTCGTAAGTCCTACTCTTGAGAAACCCTATAAGCTCAAAAAAGACGAGGTAGGCAGAACAAGGAGCTACATCCCGGCTACTGTTTACGATAACCCTCATCTCCTCAAAAATGACCCTGGATACATCAAAAGACTTGAGTCCCTTCCTGAACTTGAAAGGCAGGCCCTTCTTTACGGAAACTGGGACATCAAGAGAGAAGGTCTTGTTTACGACAACTTCACGCAAGAGCACGTTAAGGAATTCCAAATAGAGCCCTACTGGCACATTTTTGCTGGTCTTGACTTTGGAGCTACAAACCCGACTGCCTGCGTATTTATTGCCACCAACGGAGAGATTTTCTACGTCTTTGGTGAGATATACACTCCAAATATAACCCTTGACGTTCTTGCCTCTGAAATCAAGAGAAGAAAGCCAAGAGTTGTTTATCACGACCCGTCTGGCAAGGGATTCGCGCGAGAGCTCCGCTTAAGAGGCGTTAACTGTCAGCCGGGAGATAATGACGTTCTTTCCGGTATATTCCACGTCCGCCAGCTGATAGAAAATAAGAAGCTTCATGTCTCTCCCAAATGCGAAAACCTACTAAAAGAATTCAACCTCTACACGTGGGACGAAGGAAAGGACAAACCAATAAAAGCTTTTGACCACGCTCTTGATGCTTTAAGGTATGCACTTGTAACCTGGGATAAATCTCGTCCATCAACTCCAAAGGTGCGTCCATCTGGAGCAACCAGAATGACAAGCCGAATGCTTAGGAGGTTTTAAATGGCTGTTTCTACCAAGAAGCTTACTACGGAAATAACAAGTAACTATGCCTACTTTGAGCAGTTCCTCACCTATTTGCCAGACCCTGCCGATACTATTTTAGACGACCCGGAAGGGGCTTATGAGACTTTCCGCAAGATGATGATTGACCCTCACATAAACGCCAAGATTCAACAGCTTAAAGATGAAGTTCTATCAAAAGAGTTTAATATCGTTCCGGCTGATGAATCGGCAAAAGCAAAAGAGATAGCTGAATTCGTTGAAAGAGCAATCTATGAGAACCTGAACATTGAGCAAGATTTTGCAGAGACTCTCTCTGCCATAGAATACGGCTTTTCGGTTTCAGAGGTAATCTGGAAACAGGAGAACGGCTATTGGCTTCCCGATTCCTTAAAAGCAAGAAAGCAGGAAAAGTTCCGTTTCAACTCAAAAGAGGAGCTTCTCTACTACGATTCAGTAGAGGGATGGAAAATCCTTGATACTACCTATAAGTTCATTATCCACAGGCACAATCAACAAGTAGAAAATCCTTACGGGACTCCTGTTCTCCTTTCCTGCTACTGGCCGTGGATGTTCAAAAAAGCTGGCTGGAAGTTCTGGTTAAAAGTAGCAGAAAAATTTGGAGTTCCGACGGTTTTGGCTTTACTGAAAGGAGAAGGGCTGCCAGAGAATCAAATAGAAGAAGCTGCTAATTACGTAGCAGAAGCGCTTTTAAACATTCAAGAAGATGCCGCCGTTGCTCTTGTAGGAGTTGACGACGTGAAAACCCTTGAAAGCAAGGGAAGTGCTGAGGATTTTGCGCGGCTCATAGAGCTCTGCAATGCCGAAATCAGCAAAGCCATAACCGGGGAAATACTCACAGCAGACAAAGGAAATACTGGAAGTTACGCCCTTGCCAAAGTTCACTCTGAAACACTAAAAAAACGAGGTAGGAAAGTAGCTAAATCACTTGCTAATACGTTTAATAGAACTCTTATTCGCTGGATAGTAGAACTTAACTATGGCAAAGATCTTCTTCACATGACGCCGAAACTTCAGTTTGACTTCACGGAAATTCCAGAATGGGAGCAAGTTAAAGACGCAATAGATAGAGGAGTGCCCGTTTCAAAAGAGGCTCTTTATTCTGTTTACAACTTGCCTAAACCTGTAAGTGAGGAAGATATCTTTATTTCACCTAAGCTTGCCGCTCAAGGAGGTATGGACTTCTCAGATTTTTTTACTTTGCCGAGAAGGGTCAAGTTGAAGCCGTAAACGACGTAACAG
>NZ_MOEN01000038.1 GCF_001968985.1 Desulfurobacterium indicum
CTACGTGTCCTATCGTTCCCACGTTCTTGTGGGGTTTCGTCCTTTCAAATTTTTCCTTTGCCATAGTACTTTCCTCCGCATAAAATCGGTTGTTATCCCCTGTTTGATTTCCAAAATTTAACATTTACTTCGGAAAATTCAATACCAAATTTAAAGATTTTTTTCATCTATATCTTGACTTTCGAGAATAGAATTATAAAATTACTTTAGTTGTTAATAGTTGAAGGCAGTTTACGGAACGCTCGACACAGACCAGAAAACTTTATTCGTAAATTTTAGGGTTGAAAGTTGTTGGCCTCGAAGGCATGCCGTTTCTGCCTTCGAGGCTTTTTGTATTTTACAACACGTTTTAGAGAGGTTAGGACGTATGGAGAAGCTTACAGGAACAGTAAAGTGGTTCGATTCTAAGAAGGGATACGGCTTTATTACAGCCGACAACGGTCAGGACGTATTCGTTCACTACACAGGTATTGCAGGTGAAGGTTTCAAAACCCTCGAAGAGGGAGAGAGAGTAACTTTCAACATCACAGAAACAGACAAAGGTCTGAAAGCTGTTGACGTAGAAAGAGAATAACAAATAAACCGAACTAAATCTGATTGCCACGGTGTGTCTGAAACGGCGGCACTTCCGTGGCAATTTTTATGGAAAACTACAAATTAGTTTCCTGAAAACAACAAAAGCTAGACTAGAACAATCAACAAAAATTCATATCATATGTAGTAAATTACTAATAATTTTAAGGAGAGTTAAAAGATGAGTTTTTCTTTTGAAAACCTGAGCAGGGACATTCAAGCATCACTTAAAGATATGGGATTTCAAGAACCCACACCCATACAAAAAAAAGCTATACCCATAGCCATGGAAGGATATGACATCGTCGGACAGGCACAGACAGGAACAGGAAAAACAGCAGCATTTGGCATTCCTATAGTAGAGAAACTTGGAAAAGCCAGAGGAGTGAAAGCTTTGATTCTTGTGCCAACCAGAGAACTTGCAATCCAGGTTTCTGACGAATTGTCTTCCATTGCAAAGAGAAGAAGACTTGGAATTTATCCAATATACGGCGGCGTATCCATAGGAAGACAAATTTCCCTATTAAACAAAGGTAGATGCAATGTAGCCGTTGGAACACCGGGAAGAATAAAAGATTTAATAGACAGAGGGGTTTTAGATCTTTCAAATGTCGAAGTCGTCGTCCTTGACGAAGCTGATCAAATGCTTGACATGGGATTTATTGAAGATATCGAATATATCCTCAAAAAGACGTCTGTAGAAAGGCAGACTATGCTCTTTTCGGCAACACTACCAAATGAAATTAAAAAACTTATATCCCGATACCTAAAAAGCAGCTATAAAACCGTAAGGGTAGGAAAATCTGTCATTACACCGAAAGTTAACCAGAAAATCCTGTTTGTTAAGGACAATGACAGATTAAAAGCTCTGACTAAGTTGCTAAAGGACAATAAAGATGAAACAACTATTGTTTTTGTAAAAACACGCCGCGACGCTGCTGATCTGGAAAGAAGACTCCAAGAAAAAGGCATTGATGCAAAAGCAATTCATGGAAATCTTACCCAAAGGCAAAGAGAAAATGTAATGAACGCATTCCGTAAGGGAAGAGTGAAAGTCCTTGTAGCAACTGACGTGGCAGCGAGAGGTATAGATGTAAAAGATGTCGGCATAGTTATAAACTACGAACTTCCTGAAAATCCTGAAATATACGTTCACAGAATCGGAAGAACGGGAAGAGCTGGAAGGGAAGGCACTGCGATAAGCCTTGTAACCGATAATGAAAAAAATAGAATGTATCGCATCAAAGGACTTAACAGAGTAAAGAAGGAAAAATTTAAAGGAGTAACAACGGAAGACATCAAAAAAGAAATCGCTTCTGCAAGAGTCAAACCAACATACGTGAAAATGGCAAAAGATATCCTGAACAGCAGCGAAGAACCGGTTGAAGTTGTAGCTTACCTTCTGGAAAAACTTTTATCCTGAAAAAGCGACACAAAAAAATTTATATCACATAAGTAATATTAGGCAACAATAATTATGAGGAAAAGCTTATAAACCTGTGGAAAATTTTTAAAGCATAAAACTAACAAAGAACTTTTTCAATAGAGCCGTAAATGAGAAAAGTCATACAATAACTATCGTTTACGGCTCAAGGTTTCTAACAAAAAGAAACTTGAATCCCACAGGCTTATTTCTTACACAAATTCCATTTTTCAAAGTGAACAAAAAGAAGGAAGTTGTAAAGATACTGGATAAATATGCTCAGGAAAAACTTAAAAACGGATATTTCTATAAAGCTATCTCGATGCTTAAAAGAGAATAAAACTCAATCCCAAAATGCATCCAGAGGGCAAGATTATTTTCCAGAACCTAGAAAAGTAAAAACCTGCTTTTAGAAGTGTTCAACATATTTATGGATTTTTCTGACACTAAAAAAGTAAACAAAAATACTAACGATACACAAAGATTTATAAAAACCGCCTCTTCTTATCTTCGATTTTCAAAAACATACATACGTATCACGGCAAGATAATCAGCAACAAATATTCGAAGTTCTAATTCTTTAAATAACACGGATGGACATTTCTATTATTTTTGTATTTTGTATAATTGTAGCTATCATTTATTAACTCTATGGAGGCCCGGTGGGATTTGCCAACTTTTTCAAGAAAAAGGGCACCGAAGAACTATTTCACGAGGCGGTTGCGGAAAAGAACTACCTTAAGATAGTGTCTTACGGCCGAAAATTAATGGAAAAAGGGGACGTTTCCTCCCAGGTAATCAATCCGCTTGTTGAAGCATTAATTAAAATAGGAAACAAAGATGAAGCCATAAAAATCCTCGATGATTATGCAGAAGAAAAGCTTAAAAACGGATACTACGCAGCGGCAATCGCCTTCTTGCAAAAGGCCTTAAAGCACGACCCGAACAATTTAAGGACCGTAGAGCTTCTCTCATCTGCATACGTAAAGAAAAATCTATATTACGAAGCTTTCATAGTTCTCATAGACCTTTTCAAAAAACTGTGCAAAGAGGGACGAAATGTATCAAAGATAAAAGATTCCATAGAACACTTCATCGAGAAAAATTCTCACCCAATTTTTTATGAAATGTATGCCGATGCCCTCCTTGAATCGGACAACAAAGATGAAGCTTATAAAAACTACATAATGGCAGGAAGTATGTATGCCTCTCTATCAAAATTTGAAGAGGCACTCAATGCATATCTCAAAGCGAGAGAAATCAAAACAAGCGAAATCGTCGACCAGAAGATAACCGAAATCGTAGCAAAACTTCAGGACAGCTCCACAAGACGCAAGATATTAAAAGGACTTATCCTTAACAATAGAGAAAATCTTGATCTACTCCAGACAGTTATAAAAGAGTTTACCAAAAACAACCTGCTGGACGACATAGACCAAGTCATTCTTACACTGAAAGATACAAAACTTAAATGGACAATAGCCATCTTAAGAGACATCGAAACAGGAGAAATAGAATCCGCTTTTGAAAACATAGAACAGCTCTCCAAACTTAACAAAGAGCTCGCGGAAAAACTTAAAGGAAGATTGTTTGCCAAATATCCTGAAGCCGTCGAATTTGAAAAAGAACCGGAAAGTGTCTACGGAGAAATTCCTTCTTCCGACGAAATACTCTCTTCCATATTCTCTGCCGTTGATGAAGCTGAACCTTTAGAACAGCCTGATGACAAAGGTTCTTTATTGAAAGTAGCCTCATCTTCCCACCACGTAGATAACAGAGAGATTGCAAAAACCTCAACTCAGCTCGACGGACCAATACACACAATTTCCATGGCAGAAGCAATGCTCGGGCTCGGAAATTATGAAAAAGCTATTGAGATGGCAAAGAAAGCCCTTGAGTTTCCGGAAGTTAGATTCAGAGCCATCTCATTAATAGCATCTGCTCATGTATCTCAAGGCAAATACAAAGAAGCCCTAAACCATCTTCTTGACGTGTTAAAGAAGTATCCACTATCGAACGAAGAGAAAAGAAACATAAAAGAAGCCATCGGAAAAATATATGAAGAGATAGGAGACAAACCTAAAGCCTCCTTCTGGTATAAAGAAGCCAAAAAAGAAACCTAAAAATAGAAAAAAATGCTAAAATTATTATTTCCTGAATATCTTCAGACAAAGAGAGGGAATAATGAAAAGAGCACTTCTTGGTAATGAAGCGATAGCTTACGGTTTGCTTATCGCAAATGTTGACGTGATGGCAGCATATCCCGGAACGCCAAGTTCCGAAATACTGGAAACCTATCAAAAACTCATCAAAAAACTTAATTTACCCGCTGTCGCCGAATGGTCAACAAACGAGAAAGTAGCCTTTGAAACAGCATACGCTGCAGCAGTAACGGGAAAAAGGGCCGCCTGCGGCATGAAAATGGTAGGACTTAATGTGGCTTCCGACCCTCTGATGAGCAGTGCCTACATAGGCAACAAAGGTGGTTTCCTCGTAATTTCAGCAGACGACCCCGGATTTTATAGTTCTCAAACAGAACAGGATTCTCGATACTTTGCCAAATTTGCAAGAATCCCAGCGCTTGACCCGACAGATCCCCAGGACGGACTTAAACTTGCCATATTAGGTATAGAAATATCTGAAAAATTTGAAATTCCTGTCTTACTAAGACCTGTTTTACGTGTATGTCATGGAAGACAGATAGTCGATATTACAGACTTCGAATTTAAAGGAAGAAAAGGAAACTTTGAAAGAAACATAGAAAGATGGGCAGCCGTCCCGCGAGTTCCAAGACTTAAACAGGGAATTAGTCTTCTCGCAAAATTGAAAGAAATTGAGAAGTTCAACTACAAATCCCTCATAGAGCCACAACTAAAGAAACTGAAGAACACCGAAAATCTTATTATCGCTTCAGGAACATCTTATGGATTCGCTCTCGAAGCAATAGAAGATAACCATCTAGACATTGATATTATTAAAATAGACATGCCAACTCCCCTTCCTGTAAACCTTCTTAAAAAACTCCTCGGCAGATACAAACAGGTAATCGTATTTGAAGAAACCTATCCGCTAATAGAAGAACAAATAGCACCGGTTGCAAATGTAAGAGGAAAACTTACAGGAGATGTATTCAACATAGACGAAGTTACCCATGAAAGAATAGCTGAGGGACTTAAAAATGCAGGAATACTTAAGAAAAATATCTATACCGGTAAAGGTTTTGACGACATTCCAGCTCCGCGGAAACCTACCCTGTGTCCCGGATGTCCCCACAGAACAGTATTTTACGGAATGAAAAAAGTCTTTGGAAACAACGCAATCTACCCTTCAGACATAGGATGCTACACGTTGGGACTGAATCAAAAAGCCGTTGACACCATCCTCTGTATGGGAGCATCTGCCGGACTCGCAGGTGGTTTTTCTATCTCTGACAAAAGCAAACCCATTATTGCAACAATCGGCGATTCAACATTCCTACACTCAGGAATACATCCGCTAATCAACAGTATAGCGAACAAACACAAATACATTCTGATTATCCTTGATAACAACACGGTAGCAATGACAGGCCTTCAGCCAACACCCGAGAGAACCGGGGGCGTAAGCATTGAAAAAGTGGTTGAAGGCTGCGGTGTAAAACCATTTGTTCTGGAATATGATGGTAAGGTAGAAACAACTGTTGATTTTTTCAACAAAGTTAAAGAAGCCTATAAAAACAGCGACGCTCCGGTAGTTGCCGTAGTAAAAGAATTCTGCACATTTGATAAAGAAAACGTTAAGCTTCCCGGAAAGTTTGCCAGCGTAGATCCACAAAAATGCACCGGATGTGGCTACTGTATGGATACATTCGGATGTCCCGCATTTGAATGGAAAGACGGCAAAGTCACAGTTAACAAATACTTTTGTGTCGGATGTGGCGTTTGCCTTTCTGGAGTATGTCCTTTCAATGCTTTTGTGGAGGATAAAAGATGAAATATCAAATAGTCTTAACAGGTGTTGGCGGTCAGGGAACAATATTTTTAGTTAAACTCCTTGCAAGATGTGCACTCAACAAAGGCATTCCTTTTATAGGAACAGAAACCCACGGAATGGCACAAAAAGGCGGGACAGTCATCTCCTACCTTAAGATAGGTAGCTTTCATGCACCGCTGATAGGAAAAGGACAGGCAGACCTGCTCATAGGCCTTTACCCTACAGAAACATTAAGATTTTTAGATTACTTAAAAGAATCAGCTTCCATAGTAACAAACAGTGATGATTCATTCCCAAACCTAAAAAACTTTAATTTAATCAAAGTTGACGCTTCAAAAAAAGCAGTAAAAGGAGAAATTAATCCGAAATCTTTAAACGTATTTATCCTTGGAGTCACATTAAAATATGTCAAAAACTTTCCTTTTTCCGTTGAAGAGATTGAGAAAGGAATAGAAGAATTAAACCCAAAGTTCGCAAAAGCAAACATCGAGGCACTTCATAAAGGCTTAAACTCATAAGGGGCAGTATACTGCCCCTTTCTTTTAGATAAATCATTGCATCTATTTGATTTTATCAACTATTTTTTATATAGTATTCTTTGTTTAAATCTTTTTTACATGGAGGTAGTTAAAGTGGATGCTCTGCTTCTCATGTTGGTTGTCTTTATAGGCTATATAATCGCCTACAACGTTTACGGTAAGTATGTAGGTTACAAGATTTTCGAACTGGCAACAGGAAAACCTGTGCCTTCAAAAGTTTACGAGGACGGAATAGACTTCGTACCGACCAAAAAAGAGATTATTTTCGGTCACCACTACACATCAATAGCAGGAACCGGCCCTATCGTGGGTCCTGCCATTGCCGTAATCTGGGGATGGCTCCCTGCAATTTTATGGGTATTTTTCGGCAGTATACTTATGGGAGCTGTTCATGACTTTGGAGCTCTTATTATTTCTATGAGAAACAAAGGTAAATCTATATCGGAGTTTGCAGGGAAATATATTAGTAAACGAACAAAATATCTATTCTTCGCAATCGTTTTCCTTGAACTATGGATAGTTATTGCGATTTTCGGACTTGTAATTGCCATCATATTCAACATGTTTCCCCAATCCGTATTCCCCGTATGGATGGAAATACCTATTGCCATGACCTTAGGATACCTGGTTTATAAGAAAGGAAAAAGCGTCGGTATCCTTTCAATAATTGCCCTCATCCTTATGTACATAACTATTATCATAGGTGTCTACATGCCGTTTAAACTGGGCTCTGTAGCTGGTATACCGGCAACAGGTGTCTGGACAATTATCCTGCTGATATACGCATTTATAGCTTCTGTTCTCCCGGTTACAATGCTCTTACAACCAAGGGACTACATAAACTCTCACGAACTCTTAGTAGCAATAGCACTACTCATATTCGGAATAGTAGCAAGTGCTTTTACAGGCAAACTTTCTATAGTTGCTCCAACTTATCAGGCCCATCCCCCACAGGCACCACCGCTTTGGCCTTTTCTTTTCATTACCATTGCCTGTGGTGCAATCTCCGGATTCCATTCTCTTGTTTCTTCCGGAACATCTTCAAAACAGGTTGCAGACGAACCTGACGCACTTTTTGTCGGATTTGGCTCTATGCTTATGGAAGGTGTTCTGGCAACACTCGTAATAATTGCTGTTGTAGCAGGAATTGGCATGGGTTATTTCCACAACGGGAAACTTCTAACAGGACATGCAGCGTGGCTTACCCATTACTCATCATGGACGGCGGCAAAAGGTCTCGGATCAAAACTGAGCGCTTTTATCAATGGTTCAGCCAATATGATAGAAAGCCTCGGAATTCCCGTAAGCTGGGCAATAGCAATAATGGGTGTGTTTGTCGCTTCCTTTGCAGGAACAACACTTGATACCGCAACAAGGATCCAAAGATACGTTGTTTCTGAAATATTCTCAGACATGGGATTAACCGTTTTCAAAAACCGCTACGTCGCCACCTTATTTGCCGTTCTTTCAGCGGCATTCCTGGCTTTTGCAACAGGTGCAAGTGGAAAAGGAGCTCTGACACTCTGGCCACTATTTGGTGCAGTTAACCAGACACTCGCCGGACTGGCCCTAATAGTTATTACTATCTATTTAAGATATAAAGGCGGCCTAAAGTGGATAGTCGCAGGCATTCCTGCCGTGTTTATGATAGCGGTAACATTATGGGCAAGTATTTTAAATGAAATAAACTTTATACATAAAGGTAACTACCTTCTTATTGTCGTAAACACGGTTATTTTAATAATCGTCCTGACAATAATTTTTGAAGGCGTTAAAACATTTTTCAGTATCAAAGAAGGAACTCCGGAACCGATCGATGAAGAAGCTAAAGCTTAAAGAACTCTTTAAAAAAGCCTGGGAGATAGCTGACAGTATCGGCAGAGATAGTGCCGTAAACGTAGTAGAGTCAGAAGTTGACGAGCTCGAAAAGATATTTTCACTCTTACTTTTAGGAGAGCTGGTAGGCTATCCCGGCTCTCCTTCTCACGTTTATATTCAAATGCTCCCTGTTTCTGAAAAACTGCTGATAACATTAGGAAATGCTGTAACAGAAGCAGAAGATCCTCTCGGCAAACTTTTTTCCGTATTTGACATAGATTGAGGAATTAAATGGAAAAAAGGATATTTTTCTTCACAGGAAAAGGCGGAGTTGGAAAAACAACAACATCATCAATGTTCTCTATATTTCTGGCTAACAACAATTTTAAAACGCTATTAATCTCTCTGGATCCTGCCCATAACCTGTTCGACATTTTCAAAATTCAGCCGTCTAACAATCCTGTAAAATTTAAAGAAAATCTATTTATATACGAAGCTGAACCGGAAAAATATAAAAAAATTTTCTTATCCAGAGTCCGTTCTGAAATGGAAAAAAACTTCCGTTATCTTACAGCCTTTAACCTTGAACACTACTTCAAAACCATTGAGAAATCACCTATATTACTTGAACAGGCAATGGCAACCGCATTTGAATCCCTAACAGAAAAGGAATTTGAGTGCTTTGTTTTTGACATGCCACCGTCGGCTTTATCCTATAGGTTTTTTTCACTTCCTGAAAATTCTCTCATATGGCTAGAAAACCTGACAAATTTAAGAAAAATAATTAATGACAAAAGAGAAATAATCGCACGCATAAAAAAAGAACCAATGGAAAAAGACCCTGTAATTAATAAGCTGCAAACTTTGAAGAAACAATATGAAGCATTAAAAAATAAATTTCTTAGAGCAACTGTCTTTATCGTGAAAAATCCGGATAGAATATCTTCCGTAGAAGCAGAAAGAGTGAAAGAGTGGCTAAAAGCATTAAATCTCAAGGTAAAAGTTCTCGAAAACAGAGGAAGGGATATTCCGGAAACGGCGGCACAAATTTCCATAGGAAAACTGCCGCCCGAAGTTGAAAAAACATTCAAATCTCTTTTTTCACTCTAACAGCTTTCCCGGGTGCCCGCGGAATTTCACCTTTCTTTTTCAAGGTTACCTTTATATGAAGCCCCAACGTGCTATATATCTCTTCCTCTATTCGCTCTTTCAAATACTCATCCTGTTTCTCAGATTCGATAATAAGTTTAATCGTATCCTTTCCTTCAACTTTTCCTATGATTATCTGATAATCAGGAAGAATTTCGGGATATTTCATTACTATCTCTTCAACCTGTCTCGGATAGAAACAGACACCTTTAACTTTTAGCATGTCATCTGTTCTTCCTTTTATCCTGGCAACCTTAAGATGCGTCCTTCCACATTCACACCGCTCTCTCGAAACAATTCTGGTTATGTCTCTCGTCCTGTATCTTATAAGCGGTAACCCTTCCCTTGTAAGTGTTGTAACAACCATTTCTCCTTCTTCACCGTCAGGAAGAACATATCCCGTTTCAGGATCTATTATCTCCACAATATAATGGTCTTCCCACACATGAATACCGTTATGATAATTACACTCTATTCCCAATCCAACTCCGCCGGTTTCAGTCATACCGATAATGTCAAAAGCTTCTATACCCATCTCTTTTTCTATATATCGGCGCATCTCTTCACTCCAGACTTCAGCACCGAAAATCCCCACTTTCAAAGAAGTTTCGGAAAAATCAAATCCCTCTTCTTTGGCAACCTCTATTATCCTTAAAGGATAAGAAGCGATACCCGCAAGAGCTGTGGTGTTAAAATCCTTAAAGAACTTCAACTGAAGAAGTGTTCTTCCAGGACCGATGGGAACAACGAAGCATCCTATCTTCTCCGCACCGTAATGAAAGCCAAAACCTCCGTTAAAAAGGCCAAATGAAGGAGTTATCTGTAAAACATCAGAAAATGTCAAACCTGCAGCTGCAAGACAACGAGCCATAATCTCTCCCCACTGATCAACATCTGCAGATGTGTATGGATTAACAACAGGTGTTCCTGTAGTGCCAGAAGACATGTGAAACCTGACAAAATCTTTCTGCTCACCACAGGCAAAACCAAAAGGATATCCCTTCCTCAAATCATCCTTCGTTAGAAACGGTAACCTTTTTAAATCATCAAGACTTTTTACATCTTCAGGTACAACCTTACCTATCTTCTCCCAGTAAATTCTATTTCTTTCCTTTATTCTTCTGATTGTTCTCTTTAAACGTTCAAGCTGAACTTTTTCAATAATTTCCCTCGGCAACGTTTCAAGATGTCGCTGAAACATTTATCCCTCCACTCTCAAAGATTTCAATAATTCCGCTGCTTATTTTATAATAACTTTATCTTTTGAATCTAAAAAAGAAAAAGGAGGAAAGGGATGTCCCTGAAAAAGAAAGATTACATACCTAGAGAAACCTTAGAAGCTCTTCAATTAAAAAGACTTAGAGAAACTGTTGTAAAAGCTTATTACCTTGTTCCTTTTTACAGAAAAAAATTTGATAAAGCCGGCATTGGTCCTGAAGATATACAAACTTTGGATGACCTAAAAAAACTTCCCTTCACGGTTAAACAGGATTTGAGAGACAACTATCCCTTCGGGCTCTTTGCCGTTCCGATGGAACAGATAGTCAGAATACACTCCTCTTCCGGAACAACAGGAAAACCCACGGTCGTTGGTTACACAGAGCATGACATGAAAATATGGCAAGAAGTAATGATAAGAACCTACCTTATGGCAGACGTAAACGAAAAAGATATAGTGCACAACGCCTACGGTTACGGTCTATTTACTGGAGGACTCGGATTTCACGATGCTGCACAGGCTATCGGTGCTACAGTTGTTCCTGCAAGCGGAGGTTTCACGAAAAGACAGCTTATGTTGATGAAGGACTTCGGAGCAACAATCCTGTGCTGCACTCCATCTTTTGCTCTTCATCTTGCCGAAGTTGCTAAAGAGGAGGGTTACGATCTAAAGAAAGACTTCAAATTAAGAGCCGGCTTTTTCGGAGCAGAACCGGCATCAGAAGGTCTAAAAAAAGCCGTAGCGGAAACATGGGGGATAAGATACGTAGAAGCATACGGATTATCGGAAATAATAGGTCCTGGTGTAGCAGCAACCTGCGAATATGGACATCTTCACATATTTGAAGACCATTTCATTCCGGAAATCATAGATCCTGAAACGGGAGAAGTACTCCCTGACGGAGAAGAAGGTGAACTTGTGCTCACAACAATAACTAAACAAGCACTACCTATGATACGCTACAGGACAAAAGACATAACAGTTATCCACAGAGAACCGTGCCCATGTGGAAGAACAATACTCTATATAGAAAACATAAAGGGACGCTCTGACGATATGCTCATAGTTAACGGTGTCAACGTATTTCCATCTCAGGTTGAACATGTCATAACTCAGATAGAAGGATTAACTCCGAACTACGTAATCGTTGTTGATAAAAAAGGGGTTCTTGACAAACTGGAAGTCTGGATAGAAGTAGATGAAAAACTTCTAAAAGATGGAGTGGGAAGCCTCGATTTTCTCAAGAAAAAAATAGAAGAAGATATGTTGAACAATCTCTTCATAAACGCAAAGGTTAAGTTGGTTGAACCGAAAACTCTCGAAAGAAGCATGGGCAAGGCAAAAAGAATTATAGACAGAAGAGAACTAAACATTTGAAAGGGAGGGTATAATGAAGGGCAAATATGCAATCAAACAGATATCCATATTCCTCGAGAACAGAAAAGGAAGACTTGCCGATGTGGCAAAGACACTCTCACTGGCAGACATAAACATAAGAGCTCTATTCCTGGCAGATTCTTCAGAATTCGGAATACTAAGACTCGTAGTAAACAATCCGGAAAAAGCAAAAGCCGTCCTGCTGGCAGACAATTTCGCAGCCACAGAAACAGACGTCTTTGCAGTAGAAGTAGAAGACAAACCAGGAGGATTTTACAGAATAGTAAAAGTTCTGGCCGAAAACGATATAGACGTAGAATACACTTACGCATACGCAGGCTCTTCATCAAAAGCTATTCTATTTTTTAAAGTAAAAGACACCCTTTTTGAGAAAGCCGTAAAACTGCTTGAAGAAAGCGGCGCAAAACTCCTTGAAGCCGCTTCAGTATACAATTAAGGAGGTAGCTTATGGACTTTTTCTTTGCGGTAAGCCCAATTCTTCTCGTCCTTATTGGAATGCTCCTTTTCTCCCGATCAGGCGTCTTTATGTCAGTAGCCGGCTGGATTTTTGCAGGCCTCGTAGCATGGTTATACTTTCAAACTCCTCTTTCTGTCGTAATAGGTGCAAGTATCTATGGAATAGTAAAAGCTTTCGCTATTACTTTTGCTGTAGCTTTTACTATGTTAATGATCTTCATAATGAAAGAGACTGGTGCTCTTTCTGAAATCGTCAAAACAATTCGTTCAATCACGACAAACAAAGTAGAACAAACCCTCTTCATAGGTATGGGGTTTGGTTCTTTAGCAACATCTCTTGGAGTTGTAACACCGGCTCTCTTTCCTCCTGTATTTGTGGCTCTTGGATTTACGCCTTTAGCAGCTGTTGCAATATCGATTCTCTGCTATGATCCTCTAACATCATTTGCCCTTCTATCAATTCCCATTACACTTCCTGCAAGAGTTGTATGGGGTCCATTCAATATAAGACCACCAGGAATAGTAAATCTTGAGCAATTTATCTGGGTATTTACTCAAAAAATAACTATTTTCCTACCTGTAGTATCCGTATGCTTTGCTCTTATGATGCTATACTTTGTGGGGAAGTGGGAAGCCGTAAGGAAAAACCTTATTCCGGCTGTAGTTTCAGGACTTGTCCTCTCATTATCAGCCCTAACCATGGCATACACAAAGATTGTTCCCGTTGAAGTTATAGGTGTTCTTTCCGGTTTCTTCACCATGATAGTGATCTACTTCATGTTCAGGAAAAGTGAAAAAAACAGAAACAAAACTTGACATTGCTTTTTTAAAAGCCATATCTCCGTGGCTGTTTCTATTTATATTCTCTCTTATAACCAACTATCCTCCTGTAAAAAAATTCCTGGCAAATCTACCTAGGAAATTAGAAGTTATACCAATAGTAGGAGGGAAAAATATCGATTTAAACATCTTGGTTGTGTCAATAATTTTGTGTAAACCATTAGGAGTACCTCCTGGAGAACATATCCTGAAGTTCTTCCTTAGCCTCA
>NZ_MOEN01000039.1 GCF_001968985.1 Desulfurobacterium indicum
GAGGCTAAGGAAGAACTTCAGGATATGTTCTCCAGGAGGTACTCCTAATGGTTTACACAAAATTATTGACACAACCCTCTATCAAGCCTACAATAACACCACTTGTTATCTCTTTTAACCTCAAAACATCTATAAGATATCCGGGAACGATAGGTGCTATCATTTCACTGCTCATATCGTTAAGCAGGCTAACCAAACCGAGAAGAATAACATTCCTTTTTATTGTTCTTTTTTCCATATCTCCTCATCTCCTCTTATCAGAAAGGAAAGCCGAAAGATATATGGAATCTTCCCCTCCCCTGTCCGTCAACAGGTTTTAATTTATATCCGTAATCAATCCTCAACGGACCAACTGGCGTTAAGTAGCGAAACCCCAATCCCAAAGATGAATACCATCCATTAAACGTAAAATCAGAAACATCGGGAAAGACATCCCCCGAATCGCAGAAAATGGCAATCTGTAATTCTTTAAATATCATGTATCTCAATTCTATGCTTGCCAGAGAATAAAAATTACCTCCTACATAATTTCCGAAACTATCAACAGGAGAAATCGTTCCGTATTTATAACCTCTAATACTTTCAGCACCTCCCAGGTAAAACCTATCCTGAATGGGAACACCACTTCCAAAAGGTTTTATATAACCGACTCCAGCTCTAAAAGCAACAACAAATTTTCTTTTTATGTTTTTCAACTTAAGCACTTTAATCTCAGAAAGGAAGTAATCTGCATCACCGCCCAAAAATCCTCCTGTATACGAAAGTTTTAAATAAAATCTGTAACCTCTGGTGGGATTTGAAAAACTGTCTCTTTTATCATAGTCTGTAATTATAAACAGCGTCCTCTTATAAAATTTCGTCCTTCCTGAAGCAATATCGTCAACTATCTCCTTCGAAATCTCTGTTCCATAACTCTGTTTCAATGCCTTTCCCTGTTTCCTGCTTATCTCAAAACGGGTAATATAACGTTCAACGTTAAAACTTTCAAAAATTTCAGTTTTCCGGATTAAACTTAAATAACCTCTATTCCTTGGAGAAAAAATACCCGATTTACCTATCCTCAAAAAGATATTCGAACCTTCCGTTTTTCTGTATTCTCCTGAAAGAAAAACGGAAAAAGCTCTACCAAAAGGAGAACTGCTTCTGGCACTTCCTTTAACGGTAACTCCTGCATCGGTGCAGTAACCAATAAAACCTTTAACCATAAGAGCGGGAGATTCTTTTAAAACAAAAACCGGGTTAACCGTTTTAACTGACTTTATTTCTTTTAAATCAACCATAGAGAAAATTCTGGTATCGGAGAGAATAGAATACTGCTCTATTATCTTTCTTCTGTTATAAAAGCTTCCCGGCTTCACGACTCTAACAGGTTCAAGAGAAGAAAGACGAGTCCTGGTTAAACCTGTAAAAAGAGAAAAACCTACATGATAATGTTGCCCTTTATCCACACGCACACGTAGATAGAGTAATACTTTATTTCCCTTACTAATTTTCTTTTTTTCCAAATCAACTCTTACATCAAGATAGCCGTTATCTCTGTAATAATCAGCAACGTCTGATTTCAGTTTTTCCTCAAATTCCAACGAGTAGGGAAAGGGAAATCGTCTATTTAATTTAAACGGAACACCGGACAATCCTGATACAAGAAATTGCTTACCAGGCTTTACAAAAAATTCAAGTTTTGAATTGACAAATTTTTCAGAAAGTGTGCCATTTAAATACCCGTTTTCTTTTAAAATATACAATATTAAATCTTTCACATCATTTATTTTTTTCTGAGAATAAACCTCTCCTTCCAGATCAGACGCTACATCCATTATATTGTTGTAAACTTTTCTATCTATTTCCCGGGAACACTTAACTTCAACGACCTTAATTTTAACAAATGTCCCCTCTCTTATGTGAAAGATCACTAAAACCTTATTTTTCGAAAGGCTTTTTAGATTGACATTAACTTCAGCATAAGGAAAACCGCTATTTTTATAAAGATTAATTATATTCTTCTTACTCTGTTCTACCTCAAATTCGTCAAAAGTTCTATCCCTCTTAAAAGTCAAAACAGCCAGTATTTTATCGGTAGATATGCGATGATTGCCTGCAATTTTTATTTTATACTGCTTACCCGGTTTAACTTTTACAATAAGTTCCACACTTTTTTTCTTATCATCTTCCCCGTAAACCCTCGTATCGGTAACAATCTCAAAGTTGTAATACCCGAGAGAAACAAAATGTTCCTCTATCTGCTTCAACTTTTTAAACAGATATGTTCTTTTTAAACGCCTTCCAACAACAGATTTTAACTGTGATTCAACAAAATTTTTAATACCCATATCATCACAAATTATCTTTATTTTTCCTATTTGATGCGGTAAGCCGTGCTGGATACGAAAAATTACAACATAACCTGTAGATGTAAGTTTCGTGGTAACATCAACATCAGCATCTCTAAATCCTATATCCTGTAGCTTAAACCTTAATAACAACCTGGCATTTTCAATAAAAGAAGGAGAAAACTTCTGTCCTGTAAGGAAATTTTTTATTGTTTGAGCATTTTTCAAAAGTTCAGAAGGTAAATTCTCAAATACCACATCTTTAATTATCAAATTTTTTTCTATCAATATTTTTCCGTTATACCATCTTCCCTCAAATCCTAAAACGCTTAACAACTTGGGTATTGTCTGAGAACAATCATCTATTTTACAAACCAATGACGCTTCACTTTGAAGCTCTTCTTTTAAATACTCGGGAAAAGGCACGCTGGAAACAACCTGAACTTCCGCATGCACTACAGGGGAAAAAAGAATAAAAAACAACAGAAGCAAAAACTGCTTCATAAATTCTCCTTACCTTTTAAATACTTCCTGTCTCCATAAATTACATATTCGACTCTTCCTTCTTTCAGAAGAGAATCAAGGGCAACCTTAACTTCTCCTTCAAGCAATCCTAAAGCATCAGCAATCTCGTCCACGGGACAGGGCCTCCTCTTCACAAGCTCCAAAATCTCATTTTTTATATCTTTCACGGGCATTTTTTTTCTTTCAGCAGAAGATTTCCCTATTATTTCTGTTTCAGGATAACCAACAAGCATTTTTATCCTTTCTAGCTCCTCTACTGATAATCCTACAATATCATAAGCAGGAGGCCTGACAACCGTATTTATCTGCCACCTCTCAGGTTTTATCTCAAAAATAAAGTCACCTATTGCTTTTACTTCCGCATCAGAATCATTTATTCCTTTAACAAATAAGGTCTCAAGCCATATCTTAGCGTTCGTCTCTTCTCTTAACCTTCTAATACCAGTTTTAATAAGTTCTACCGTCAATTCAGGAAATGGACGGTTAATCTTTCTAAAAGTTTCTTTAAAAGCAGCGTCAAAGGAAGGAAGAACGACATCAATATCACTAATCTCACCAATAACATCGTCTCTAAAAAGAAGGGAACTATTTGTAAGAAGTGCAACCGGAATTTGAGGAAACTCTGACTTTAAAAACTTAACAACTTTTCCCAATCCAGAATTAAGAGTTGGCTCTCCAAAACCGCTAAACGTAACATAATCAACTGGTGGTCTTTTAGAAAGAAAAGATTTTAACTCACCTATAACCTCATCGACAGGAATATATTCTTTCCTATCAATTGTCTTAAGTGTCGTTTTCCCGACCTCACAGTAAAGACAATCCATACTGCAAACCTTATAGGGCACAAGATCAACACCTAAAGAAAGGCCTAATCTTCTTGAAAAAACAGGGCCGAAAATATATTTCATAATCGTGGCTCCCTTACCATTTATATCCCAGTGAAACGGTAACTACAGTCTGAGTTACATCATTTCCCGTTTCAAGATCCTCAAATTTATTAATAGAAATTGTGGCACCTAACCTGTAATTTTTTGTAAAGTAATATCCCCCTTCAACAGATACTCCACTTTCATATTTTTCCGTAAGATTGTAAACAACAAATCCACTGTTTTTCACGGCAAAAACCTGTTCTCCCTTCCATACGGAAAAGCCCAAATCTGTCTTTCCTCTATAAAAGTTTAAAAACACCTCTGTAGAATAGAAATTTTTATCATTAACACCTATTTCATCTGGTTTATTTAAAGTTATGTAATAGAACTTAGCTCCACCATAAAATGTCCCGAAAGTGGTGTAATAATACTTCCCAAAGTGGGGAGACAATTGAATAACTTGAAGATCAATAGTTTCAGGATAATAAGAAACGGCAAACTCCACACCTGAATTCCAGTTATAAGGCTTAAAATAAGTTCCATCAAAATAGAAAACAATACCGTTGTTAGTTAAATTATCATTTGTAATTATATAGTGCAAACCGAAAGTAAATGTATGGTTTTTAAGTAGCTCATTAGTTACAGAACCTTCAACAGTAACATCAAGTTGGTTTAAAAAGTCTATTCCAGCATTAGAGATACCGTATCTTTTAAAAGTCGCACTTGAAGTATAGTTATCGGAATACTTAATAGAAGTTAAAGAAAGACCGAAAGAATAAGTTCTCGTTAAATTTCCTGTTGAATAATACCCTGTTAAAGAAGGTCCTCCTATTTTGCTTCCGCTGCTGTAATCTATATAAGTGCCGTAGATTGCAGAATAATCAGCCCGGGCACTACCTGTCAATACTGTAATTATTCCCATCAATATCAAAGTTGCTGATAAAAATCTTCTCATCTCTGATCCTCCTCAAAACAATTCTATTCCCTTTCATATCTACCCTAACGGAATCAAAACCTATTCTTTCATGAAGAATTGTCTCTGTTAATATCTCTAAATTCATAAACTTTACTTTTCCTGCAAAAGACGAAGTATCTATCACCCTATAAGTTCCTTTTATTTCATAAAAATTATGATTAAAAGAGGCAAGAAATCTAAAAAATGCTTTCGTGAATCTTTTTCCAACAAGTTCTATCGGAAGATAATCTTTCCAGACTAAACCTTTCTCAAAATAGAGTGGCACCTTGGGAGAAGCAAGGAAAATATATTTAAGGTAAGAACTATCACTTCCCTCAAAATTGTAACAGTAAAATGTGCCATGACTGATACCGAAATAGAGTTTAGCCTTACCGTCAGTCATATAAAATGTTCCATCTGGAGCCATTTTCACAACTGCCTGGAAAATACCAGTTTTCTTTCCATTTTCAAACACTTCAAACCTAAAAACCATATCTATCAACATATTTAAACGGTCATGCAAACTTTTATCGGGATAAACCGGCCTTACCCTATCATTATCTTCAGGAACACCATTGTCAACGAACACATTACCTTTCTTAATAAAAGGAGCAAAACTAAAAGGAACTGTCGGAGCACCTATCTCAGGTAAAAGCTGAACATGTATATGAATATGAGGCTGTGGAGAATAACCAGAATTCCCGCACAATCCCAGAAATTTCCCTTTTTCCACCCAATCTCCCGGTTTCACTTTAATAGAATCCTTACTCAGATGACCTATAACAACATAAAAGCCCCTTTCATCAAGTATTTGAATAAAATTCCCCAGATTATTTTCCTTATCGGCTTTTCCTGGAGGATTATCCGGAAGATTAGAAACAACCTTTACAACCCTTCCTCTGACAGGCGATAAAACAGGTTTCTGAAAAGCATAATAATCAGAAAGTAAAGAACCGTCACCAGAAAAAGTTTTTCCCTCTTCATCGGTAATTACAAAATCAACCGCATACTGCCAGACACCTTTATGGGTCCACTTACCATGAAACGATTGCCAAACCGTCCATTCACCGGTAAAAGGCAAGGAAATTTCTCTTCCCCAAAAAGGAAAACGCTTAATAACAGTCAAAAAATAATCAAGAGTTTTTTCCGGCGTTCCACGGTAAAACTTTGTCAAAGTTTCATACCCTACAAGTCCAAGAGTATAAACCATTAAAAGCGTAACTGTATTAAAAGGCAATGCAAACACAGGAATACCAAAATGTTGCCAGAACGTTTTAGTTGATTCTACAACCGGAACAGCTATCAAAGATGCCACAAGAGCCATAAAATAACTTTTAGGTGAAGGGATCAGAAAAACACCACCTACAGCCATAGCAATAAGAATATAATTAAAAGCAGAAATATCGCTGAACGCTTTTTCAAAAGAACCTGTCATAAGAGCTGTAACCAGAGTTGCACCGAAATATCCTATAATTGCAAGGAACGCCAGTATTCTTGAGTAGAGAAATAACGCCAGAAAAATTATCACACCGGCAAGCGTATAGGGAGAAAAAAGAATAGTTCCAATAGAGTCAAAAAAACCTTTAAAAAACACAGGCAAGGAAAAATCCCAGCTGGGATAATGGGGATAAAGGCTGGTAACAAACAAATTGGAATAACGTAAAGAAGCAAGATAAACAATAAAGCTCCCTATAACAAACGGGATACTCAATACAGGAAGCTTAAAATAGTAAGAAAAAATGGAAGAGAGAGAATATGTTATTAAAAAAGTAAGTATACCCAAACTTACCAAAAATATGAGAGTTAAGGGACCTAGCTTAAAAAGATAACCAATAGCCAGACCGACAAGCAAAGGATTATAAATGTAGAAATCAAGTCCCAAAAAAGTTTCCTTCAAGCCTAAGAGCCGTGCAAAAAGATAAGCTGAAAGAACACATAAAAAACCTGCAAATCCCATATTAAAATTAATGATAGAAACCAAAAAAAGAACAGCGCCAAAGACCGGATCGGAAATAAAAAAAATACCTGCATAACTATTTAGAAAGGCACGAAAAAATTTCTTTATTCTACTGCTATCCATCAGCAAAATCCGCACGATTTAATGATAGAAGAATTATAGAACAGTTTAGAAAATAAAGGGAGGGAAAAGTTTAGATTAAAGGAATCGGTAGAGGGAAAATCCCCCTACCATTACCATCTACACCAGCCGGGACCTCTTCCCCAACCTCTTCCTCTACCTCTTCTAAAACCGCCTCTGAATCTAAATCCCCAACCAGCACCAGCACCTCTTCTTCTCCACCAGCCCGGTGCTACATCTTCCAATCTTTCCTCTCTACCTTCTTCTGTCCTTGTACCAACTCTTACAATATTCTCACTTCCACATGAAGGACAGCTAAGCATCCATCTTGGTTTACCAAAAGGAGCTTCAAACTCTTTACCGCAGTCAAGGCATTTAAAAACTCTAACCGGCGTATTCATATTAGCACCTCCTAACTTTATTTGTTAAAAAAAATAAATCTTCTCGACGCAATTTTCAAGATAGAATGTAAAGAATTTTGATAGAATTAGGTTGAATTTATATTCATGCCCTTAAACAGGAGGAGAAATGTTACAACTTGACGTTGCAATAATAGGTGCAGGCGGTGCAGGTTTATATGCCGCACTTTCGGCTATTAAAAAAAATCCCTCTTTAAGGGTTGGCGTTATTACAAAAGTATTCCCCACCCGTTCCCATACAGGAGCGGCGCAGGGAGGTGTTAACGCAGCCCTCTCAAACGTTGCAGAAGATTCACCTGAAAAGCATACTTACGATACTATAAAAGGAAGTGATTTCCTTGCAGATCAGGACGCAGTGGAACTGATGTGTCACATAGCTCCGAAAATAATCAGAGAAATGGAACACATGGGATTACCATTTTCAAGGCTCGAAAATGGAAAAATCGCACAGAGACCTTTCGGTGGTGCATCTTTCCCGAGAACCTGCTACGCGGCAGACAAGACAGGTCATGTAATGCTTCAAACCCTTTATGAACAATGCATAAGAAGAAATGTCAAATTCTTTAACGAATGGTTTGTTACCGCTCTTGTCCATGATGAACAGAAAGTATGTGGCCTTATTGCTATAGATATGAAATCTGGGAAAATAGAAGTAATAAGGGCAAAAGCAGTTATTCTCGCCACAGGCGGCCACGCAAGAATTTACTGGAGAAGAACATCAAACGCTCTCGGATGCACAGGAGACGGAACAGCAATAGCCCTAAAAGCCGGCGTCCCTCTAAAAGATATGGAATTCGTTCAGTTTCACCCAACAGGATTAAGAAGAACAGGAATTCTCGTCACCGAAGGTGCAAGGGGCGAAGGTGGATACCTTATAAACAAAGACGGTGAAAGGTTCATGAAAAGATACGCACCGGAAAAAATGGAACTTGCACCGAGAGATCTCGTATCAAGAGCCATAGAAACAGAAATAGCAGAAGGGAGAGGATTCAGAGATAACGAAGGAAACGAATTTGTCTACCTTGACTTAAGACATCTGGGGAAGAAAAAGATAATGGAAAGACTTCCACAGATAAGGGAATTAGCTATTGATTTTGAAGGAATAGATCCGATAGAAGAACCTATTCCCATAAGGCCTACTGCCCACTACTGTATGGGCGGAGTCGATACCGACATAGACGGCAAAACAATAATAGACGGGCTTTTTGCCGCCGGTGAATGTGCCTGCGTATCAGTTCACGGTGCCAACAGACTTGGCGGAAACTCCCTCCTTGACATAGTGGTATTCGGAAAAATAACAGGCGAGTTAGCTTCTGAATATGCAACTTCATCCCAACTTTCTGAATTTCCAATCTCTGCATTAAAAGATGAAAGACAAAAAATAGAAAGCCTCTTTGAAAAGGACGGAAAAGAGAAACTCGCCGACCTGAGAAACAAGCTAAGTGACATTCTAACCTACGGAGCAGGAATATTCAGAGAAGAAGGCAGACTTAAAGAAGCTCTTGATAAAGTAAAAGAGATCAAAGAAAGAGCGCAGCATCTAAAAGTTGAAGACCTTTCTTACACGTTCAATACCAACCTCCAACAAACACTTGAATTTTTAAACATGGTTGAACTTGCAGAAGTAACCGTAATGACAGCACTTGAAAGGAGAGAAAGTAGAGGTGCCCATTACAGAGTCGACTACCCTAAAAGAGATGATAAAAATTTCCTCAAACATTCAATAGTTACACTTGAAAACGGAGAATACAAACTATCATACAAACCTGTAAACATAACCAAGTATAAACCTGAAGAGAGGAAATACTAATGGCTGAGGCAAAAAAGGTAATCCTTAGAATAAGCAGGTTCAACCCTGAATTTGACGAGAAACCTCACTTTCAGGATTTTGAGATAGAAATCCCAAAAGGAATGACCGTTCTCGAAGCCCTATACTTTATAAAAGAAAACATAGACCCAACACTCACATTCAGAGGATTCTGCAGAAGTGCTATCTGTGGATCATGTTCAGTAAAAGTCAACGGACACCCCAAACTTGCATGCAAGACTCAGATCTGGCAGGAAATAGAAAGATTTGGAACAAACATCCTTAAAATAGAACCTTTAGGAAATATGAAAGTTATTAGAGATCTGGCTGTTGATTTTTCTGAAGCAGAAGAAAAGTTAAAAAAGGTAAAACCTTATCTTATTCCCGATCCTGAAGTAATCCCGGATACAAATGACGAAGAATCTATCGTTTATCCAGAAGAGATGGAAAAATTCGATAAATTCACAGACTGTATACTTTGCGGCACCTGCTATTCAATGTGCCCTGCCGTAATGTTCATTGACGATTATGCAGGTCCTTTCCAGTTTGGAAGAATTTTCAGGTTCGCAGAAGATCCAAGAGATGGACTTAAAAAAGAACGTTCAAAAATAGCATACGCGTTTGAGCTATGGAAGTGTATTAGATGTGAAAGATGTGCAGACATCTGCCCCAAACACATTCATCCGGTAGAAGCCGTAACCCACCTGAGAGCCATGTCAATTGAAAAAGGATTAACACTAAATCCCGGTGCAAGGCATGCCATAGCATTTTACAAAAGCGTAACATCAACAGGCATGTTGAACGAAGCCATCCTTCCAATTATGTCAAAAGGTATAAAAGGCGTTTTAGAAAACATGCCGGTGGCACTCTCTTTCTTACTTAAAGGAAAGATGCCGCCACCAATAGTAAAACCTATAGAAGACATTGAAGGCTTTAAAAAGGTCGTTTCTCTCTCTGCGGAGGTTGAATAATGAAAAAGTATGCTTTCTATCCAGGATGCGCCCCAAAAGGTGCAGCAATCGAATCTTATATATCAGCAAAGACAGTAATGGATAAATTAGGAATAGATTACACCGAACCTGTATCTTTCAGTTGTTGCGGAGCCGGGAACGTTGAAGAAGTGAAACCTTATGTTGCACTCGGTATAAACGCAAGGAATCTTGCAATAGCAGAAAAAGAGGAACGAGATATCATAACCATCTGTAGCACCTGCTACTTAGAACTAAAAAAAGCTAAAAAGCAACTTACAGAAAACGAAAGATTAAAAGAAGAGATGAACGAAATCCTCTCCGAAACAGGCTTAAGATATGAAGGAAAAGTTGAGGTTAAACTCCTTCACCAGGTAATACTGGACGAATATGAAGAAAAGATATCCTCCATGGTAACAAATAAGCTCAAAAACCTGAAAGTGTATCCTTTCTATGGATGTCACACCATACGCCCAAGGGACATAATAGGTTACGACGATCCGGAAAATCCTTCCTCCCTCGAAAGATTAATCAAACTCCTCGGTGCAACCCCTGTTTCAGGAGCACGCAGGATCTTATGCTGCGGGTTTCACGCTTCATTTTCAGCCTCAGAAATAGCCATGAAACTAACGGGGCTCAACTTAAAAGAAGCCCACGACATGGATGCCGACTGTGTAATAACACCCTGTCCTTTATGTCATCTGAACATGGATGCCAATCAGAAAAAGGCACTGAATACAATAAAAAGCCAATTTATAATGCCTGTTCTTCACGTTCAGCAGTTAATCGGACTAGCGATAGGCCTTTCTCCAGAAGAGGTGGCCCTTCAGAAAAACGTTATTCCGGCACTTTACATAGTTTAAAGGGGGAAACACCCCCTTTTACTTCTGTGACTTTAAAAATTCATTCATCAATTCCACAGCCTTATACGCCGCCGTATAAGTAATTGATTTACAGAAAACGACTCTCTTTTCATCATCAAATCCAGCGTGCTCTTTTTTAATTAATCTAAAAACCATTCCACCACACGTAAGGCCAGGAAGGGAAACCTTTACAGGATTTACATCATAAGGTGCAAAGGCCGGCTGCATTTCAGAAAGGAAAAACTTTAAAAGCTCATCAACAAGCGGTTTAACCTTTGAATCGTCTCCTTCAAGAACTGTACTTATTGCGGCACAAGCACCGTTCACTGCACCACACGTCCCATCCCATGCATATATCCCGGCTTTACCGTAAGACATAATGTAAGAAGGAATACTCTTATAAGGCTCACCAACTTTCCCCGCGAGCGTTTCAATAATAGCTTTAAAAACGCTCTCCGCACACTTTAATTTTGGAAAATAGTTAAACGCCTTTAACGCAACCTCTGCAGGTTCCAATTCCACATACCTCATAATCACCTCCCTAAGGTTTTTATAACAATATTTAAGGCAACCAATAGAAGAACAATCGAAAATATCCTTCGAAGTTTCTCGGGATGGCTATTATGCATAACCTTTACACCCATTTTAATCCCAACAAATATAAAAGGTATCATAAAAATCAGCGCCGGAAGATAAACATCCCCCAAGAAAAAGGGTAACTTTGTATATTTCCAGCCATAAACAATGTAGTTTAACGTTGAAAAGAGAGAGTTAAAGAAAACAACACCTGTATTTGTAGCCATAGCCTCTTTAATAGGTATTCTAGCAAAAGAATGAAGTAACGGTGTTATAAGAGCTCCACCACCAACGCCAAGCATGGAAGCTATAAATCCGGCAAAAAAACCTATAATAGCAATAACTTTAGCCGAAGGCAGAGAGGAAATTATTTCCTCACCGTTCCCATTCTTTTTCAAAAGCATTTTAAAGGACATAAAAATAAAAAAGAAAGCAAAGAGAATTTTCGTTACATGATGAGGAAGAAAAACAGTCGTCATAGCACTTCCAGCAAAAACACCGGGAATTGCACCAGCAACTAGAGCAAAAAAGATTTCCCTCCTAAAAAATTTTTCCTTTATGTGATGATAAGCTGAAGTTGATAAAGTTGTCATACACGCAAGAGATGTGGTTGTGTCAATAATTTTGTGTAAACCATTAGGAGTACCTCCTGGAGAACATATCCTGAAGTTCTTCCTTAGCCTCA
>NZ_MOEN01000040.1 GCF_001968985.1 Desulfurobacterium indicum
AGTCACCTACCATAGGCAACCTTGAGCCTCTTCCGCAGGCACACACCCCTTATTCTGTTGTCAAAGAACTTTTTGTGTTTTCTTTCCGCGCGAAGTTTGAATTTATGCCTCTTGTCGGCGGGTGTCAACCCCTTTCCGACTTTTTATTAGCACTTTCATTTCGCGCGGGAGATAAATATAGGCTGCCAATTCTTCGTGTCAACCCTTTTTGTCTTTTTTTCTTACCGAAAATTAATAAATGGAGCGGGCGACGGGACTTGAACCCGCGACCCCAACCTTGGCAAGGTTGTGCTCTACCAACTGAGCTACGCCCGCTTATTCAACTGTTTTATCAAAGAGCGAATAAATAATTTAGTCATCAGCGACTTTGTGTCAATAGTTTTAAGGTATAATTTGACAAAATTTCTTAGGAGCTTCCAATGCCTATAGATACAATCACCAGAAAGGTTCTCAACGGAGAACGCATAACGGAAGACGAAGCAGTTGAACTACTCAAAACTAATGACTTACTAACTCTGGGATATCTCGCAAACTTTATCAGAAACAAACTTCATCCGGAAAGAGTAGTAACATTTGTAATTGACAGAAACATTAACTACACGAATATATGTATCTGTAAGTGTAAGTTCTGTGCTTTTTATAGAAACAAAGAAGATAAGAACGCATACGTAATATCAAAAGACACCTTGAGAGAAAAAATAGGTGAAACTGTTAAACTTGGTGGTACGGCTATACTCCTTCAGGGCGGTCTTCATCCGGATTTAAAAATAGATTTTTACGAAGACATGCTCCGTTTCATTAAAAGGGAATTCCCTGAAATTCATATTCACGGATTCTCCGCACCTGAAATACTCCATATAGCAAAAGTATCTAACCTTTCTATAAAAGATGTTATAGATAGACTGAAAAAAGCAGGTCTTGGCTCTATTCCGGGAGGTGGCGCCGAAATATTGGTTGATAAAGTGAGAAATCGCATAGCCCCAAATAAAGCTAAAACCAACGAATGGTTAAAAGTTCACGAAACTGCTCATAAAATGGGGCTAAGAACAACTGCTACCATGATGTTTGGAAGCGTAGATACAGACGAAGACATAATCAGTCATCTAAAGGTTATAAGGGAACTCCAGGACAGAACCGGAGGATTCACCGCATTCATACCGTGGAGTTACCAGCCGGACCACACCGAACTTGGACAGGAAGTAAAAGAAAAAGCTTCTGGAATCAAGTATCTTAAAGTTTTAGCTGTATCAAGAATATACCTTGATAATATCAAGAATATTCAAGCATCCTGGGTAACACAGGGGGGGAAAATGGCACAGGTGGCTCTTAAGTTCGGTGCCAATGACTTCGGATCTCTAATGATAGAAGAAAATGTTGTCGCAGCTGCTGGAGTAAAGTATAGGATTCCTCTCTCCGAAATTGTAAGGCTTATAAAAAATGCAGGTTTCACTCCCGTTCAGAGAACAACGCTATACGAACCCATAAAGAGATATTGAGGTGGTAATGAAAGTTTCTCTTTTTAATTACGAACTCCCGAAAAATCTGATAGCAAAGTTTCCTGTTGAACCAAGAGACAGTGCAAAACTTCTACTTTTAAACAGGAAAACCGGAGAAATAGAACATAAAATTTTCAGAGACATTAAAAACTATCTTAAGCCAGGAGACGTCCTTGTTATAAACAATACAAAGGTCATACCGGCAAGACTTTTAGGAAAATTTTTCACCGGCGGAAAGGTTGAAATATTTTTAACAAGACAGATAGAAAAGGATATCTGGGAGGCGATAGGGAAACCGGGGAAGAGATTAAAACCAGGGAAAAAGGTAATCTTTGATAATGAGCTGTCCTGCGAAATTCTCAAAATAGAAGATGAAGGAAAAAGGATAATCAGGTTTCATTCCCCAAAATCTACGCTTGAAAAGATATACGAAATCGGCCATGTTCCCTTACCTCCCTATATAGAAAGAGAAGATACAGAAAAAGACAAAGAAGAATATCAAACGGTCTTTGCAAAAGAAGAGGGAGCGGTAGCAGCTCCTACAGCAGGTCTTCATTTTACGGAAGAGCTTTTAAAGCAGTTGAAAGAAAAAGGAATTATCATAAAAGAAATAACGCTCCACGTGGGGCTCGGAACATTCAGACCTGTTAAGGTTAACGAAGTTGAAAAACATAAAATGCACTATGAAAGCTTTAAAATCCCGCAAGATACGGCAAAAGAGATAGAAAAAGCAAAAAGTGAAGGAAGAAGAGTAATCGCCGTCGGAACAACAGTTGTAAGAACGCTGGAAAGCGGATTCGAAAAAGGCGGAAAAGTAAAAATTTTAGAAGGCTCAACAAACCTGTTTATATATCCAGGTTATAATTTTAAAGTGGTGGATGCAATAATTACCAATTTCCATCTGCCAAAATCTACACTTTTAATGCTTGTATGCGCATTTGCAGGCAGGGAGAAGGTGCTAAATGCTTACAAAGAGGCTGTTAAACACGGCTATCGCTTTTACAGTTATGGCGATGCCATGTTCATCTATTAGCAAAGAGGTAAAGAAGGTGTTTAAACCAGATTATAACTATGACAAAAAAGGCACAAAGTATGATTTTAACGGAGAAAAACTGGAATATTCACTCCACTGGTTATTTTTTCACGTGGCAAACGCCGAAAGTGATGTTGCCAGAATAACTAAAAACGGAACGGAATACTTGAGAATACAATCAAAAGTCAGAACTGCAGGTATAGTTGGTTTTTTCAAAGATATAAGGGATATGGGTTACAGCCTCTGGGATATAAAGTTAAAAACACCTGTGAAAACATTTATGTCCCAGAGAGAAGGAACTTATATAAAAGATAAACTGTTCAGCTACGACCTTGATAACATGACCGTAACCGTCGTAAAACAAAAACCGGGACATGAACCTACAACAAAAGAATACAAAATACCTTCAATTCCCTTTGAAGACCTTATGACAGGAATTTATTTCTTCAGAAAGCACGGCATATTTAAGGTAGGTGCCCACACAGATTTTCCCGTATTTACTGGAAAGAAATTTATAATGACGCACGTAAAAGTCCTCAAAAAAGAGAAAGTTAAAGTCCCTGCGGGAACATTCGAAACCTACAAATGCTCACTTTCCTCAGAAGTAACCCCAAAAGGTGTATTTAAAATGAAAGGTGATGTTTACATGTGGTTGACAACAGACGAAAGCCACATACCAGTAAAAATATCGGGAGACATCACAATAGGTTCGGTAAGTGCGGAACTTGAAAAGTCAAAAAAAGGAGGCAACTAAATGGCCGTTGTTAACATAAAAACACCGTATCTGACAGTTGATGGAATAATAAACATGCAGAATGAAAAAGGAGAATTTGAAGGAATCGTTCTCATAGAGAGAAAGTATCCGCCCACAGGACTCGCTCTTCCCGGAGGATTCGTTGATTACGGAGAAACCGTTGAAGAAGCAGTTATAAGGGAAATGAAAGAAGAAACGGGTCTTGACGTTGTTATTATCAGACAGTTCCATGTTTACTCTGACCCGAATAGAGATCCGAGACAACACACTGTATCTGTTGTCTTTGAATGTGTTGCCCGGGGGAAACCTAAAGGTGCTGACGACGCCAAAAAAGCAATTATTGTTCCTTACGATGAAATACCCTTTGAAAAGATTGTCTTTGACCACGGAAAAATACTAAAAGACTACTTAGAAGGAAAGTATTAAAGGAGCAAAGATGGGATTCAAAGTTATAATACTCGCAGCTGGAAAAGGCACCCGTTTCAAATCAGAACTTCCGAAAGTCCTGCATGAGATACTCGGCAAACCGATGCTCTGGTATGTTGTAAAAGCAGCAGAAGGGGCAGGAGCCGACGAAACAATTGTAATCGTGGGACATAAAAGAGATCTTGTTAAAAAATTTTTAGAAGAAGAAAATCTTAACGTTAAAACGGTTGTTCAAAAAGAGCAGCTTGGCACTGGACACGCCGTCCTGTGCGCCGAAAAAACTCTTAAAAATTACAATGGAAAGGTTATCATCCTTAACGGCGACACACCACTGATAAACCCCGAAGATATCAAAAACCTCATTTCCATAGAGAGCGACATGGTGGTTCTCACAGGTGAAACAGAAACACCCCGCGGATACGGAAGAGTCATAAGAGATGGCGGAGAGGTTTTAAAAATTGTTGAAGAAAAAGACGCAACAGATAAAGAAAAAGAGGTAAAAGAAATAAATTCGGGCATATACGCCTTCAGGGTGAAACCTCTCTTTGAGGCTCTTAGAAACCTTAAAAACGACAATGCACAGGGAGAATACTACCTTCCTGACGTTTTAAAAATATTCAAAGAAAAAGGCTTGAAAGTAAAAGCTGTAAAAACGGAAAACTTTAATTCCATAATGGGAGTAAACAACCGCTACGAACTCTCCAGAGCAGAAAGAATATTAAGTGAAAGGATTATAAAAAATCACCAGCTTAACGGGGTAACAATCCACAATCCCGAATCCTGTTACATTGAACCGGAAGTCAAAATAGGAAAAGACACGGAAATCTTCGGCCCCGTATATCTAAGAGGTAAAACATCTATAGGCAAACAGTGCACGATAGGTGCATTTACAGAAATCATAGACTCTGTGATAGAAGATGAAGTTGTTGTAAAAACCCACTGTCACGTTGAAAAGGCGCATCTTAAAAAAGGTGCATCGACAGGACCTTTCTCAAGATTAAGAGAAGGAACGGTAATTGAAAAAGGAGCAAGAACAGGAAGTTTCGTAGAAACAAAGAAGGCTCACCTGAAAGAAGGAGCAAAGGCAAACCATTTAACATACTTAGGAGACTGCACAGTCGGAGAAAACACAAACATCGGCGCAGGAACAATCACATGCAACTATGACGGATACAACAAATGGCAAACGGAAATAGGCAAAAATGTTTTCGTCGGAAGCAACACGCTATTTATAGCACCTGTTAATGTGGGAAATAACTCCATTACCGCGGCAGGCTCTGTTATAACAAAAGACATACCGGAAAATACACTTGCAATTGCAAGGGCAAAACAGGTTAATCTTGAAGGAAAGGCTGAAAAGATAAGAGAGAAAAACAAGAGGAAGAAAAAATGAATATACTGGAGAAAATCGTAGCTTTCAAAATAAGAGAAGTTGAAAGAAGAAAAAGTGAAATAAAGTTTGATATGGTAAAAAAAATTGCAGTGGAAAGAGAAGTGCCTTTTGATTTTAGAAAAGCCTTCCCTGAAAACCGCATAAATATTATAGCAGAAGTTAAAAAAGCATCACCGTCCAGGGGAATAATAAGGGAAGACTTTAACCCGGTGGAAATCGCGAAAAGCTACGAAAGAGGCGGGGCAGCAGCCATCTCCGTTCTTACAGATGTAGAATTCTTTAAAGGCTCACCCCTCTACCTAAAAGAGATTGCAGAGACGGTAAAAATTCCCGTCCTTAGAAAAGACTTCATAATTGACGAATTCCAGATATACGCAGCAAAAGCCCTCGGCGCCTCATCATTCCTCCTCATAGTGGCAATACTTGATGACAAAGCACTTAAAAACTTTATTTCAGTCGGTAGAGCGCTTGGAATGGAACCTTTAGTTGAAGCCCACAGCAGGGAAGAGGTAGAAAGGGCTATTAAAGCAGACGCTGAAATCATCGGTGTAAACAACAGAGACCTGAAAACTTTCTCTGTTTCACTATCAACAACAGAGAACTTACTGCCGATAATAAAAGACGTCGGAAAAATATGCATCACAGAAAGCGGAATAAAGAGTAAAGATGATATTAACTACCTCAAAGAAAAAGGGATTGACGGATTCCTGATAGGTGAAACACTTATGAGAAGTGAAAATCCAGAGGAGTTATTGAGAGAATGGACAGAAAAGTAATAGCAACCATCGTTCTCTTAGCACAACTGACAACAGCTCCTGCGTTAGCAGACTGGTATATCCTTCTACCTAAAGACAAAAGGCCGACAAAAGAAAACATGGAAGAAAAAATACTCAATAAAAAACCTTACAAGGCAGAAAAAAGCAAAATTCCAGCACCCGATTTCAAAGCAAGAACATTAAAAGGAACCATTGAACTCCAAAATGCAAAGGGAAAAGAGATAGTCGTTTTCTTCTTTGAAAATCCCTATTCACCGCTTTCCGAAGAGCTGATTAAAAAACTTGACGATATAGCCGGTAAAAATAAAGATGTAATTATCATTTGTGTTGACGTAAATGATGCCGATTATCCGATCCTTTCAAGATACAAAAAAGATATGAAACTTCAAAATGTTCATCTGACCGCTGACTCATACATCTACAAGCTCTTCAAAGAGCAACTGAAAATAAAAGAACTGCCAGCATCTATATTCATAGACAAAGAGGGATTTATAAGATTTTACTCAGACAACATAGGAACAACATCTGTTGAAGAATTTGCAAAGAACGTGGAAAAGACAGTTGAAAGACTAAAGTAAAGCGGCCGAAGCCGCAAATTAACCTGCCTTAACTACCTTTCCAGCCTTGAGGCATTTTGTGCAAACCCAGATTCTTTTCTTCTCACCGTTTACAACGACTCTTACTTTTTGAAGGTTTGGCTTCTGTCTCTTACTTGAAACTCTGTGAGAATGGCTAACCTTATTGATAAAAATTGTCTCTTTTCCGCAAATTGCACACTTAGCCATAGTATCACCTCCTTACCTGATTGCAAGGTGCAAATTTATCATCAAAACATAAAAAAGTAAAGGGTGAATACAACGAATGGTGTATAATCTTTTCACTTTCTCAACTATTACCACAAGGAGGCTCCCGATGGAAAAAACTTACAATCCAGCACTGTTTGAGGATAAATGGTATCAAGAATGGCTCAAAAAGGGATACTTTCACGCAGACGAAAAAAAAGTCTTGAACGGAGAAAAGCCAAAATTCAGCGTCGTTCTTCCACCACCAAACGTAACAGGAGTTCTTCATATAGGACACGCCCTAAACTCCACCCTTCAGGATATCACATGCAGATGGAAAAGAATGAAAGGATACGAAGTCTGCTGGATTCCGGGAACTGACCACGCAGGAATTGCAACCCAGTGGGTTGTTGAAAAACAACTTGCTCAGGAAGGGTTAACAAGACACGATGTCGGAAGAGAAAATTTCTTGAAAAGAGTCTGGGAATGGAAAGAATCCTGCGGTGGAAGGATAATTAACCAACTTAAAAAATTAGGAACCTCCTGCGACTGGGAAAGAGAAAGATTCACCATGGATGAAGGCTTCTCAAAAGCCGTCAGAAAAGCTTTCGTAACACTCTACAAAGAAGGCCTTATATATAAAGGAAAAAGACTCATCAACTGGTGTCCAAGATGTCACACTGCACTTTCCGACCTTGAAGTAGAACACGAAGAGGAAAAAGGAAACCTCTGGTATATAAAATACCCAGTAGTAGGTGAAGAGGGAAAATACATTGTCGTTGCAACAACAAGACCTGAAACAATGTTAGGTGACGTCGCCATAGCTGTAAATCCGAACGACGAACGGTATAAAGATTTGATCGGCAAAAAAGTCCTCCTTCCAATCGTTAACAGAGAAATACCCGTAATAGCCGATGAATACGTTGACATGGAATTTGGAACCGGCGCAGTTAAAATTACTCCTGCCCACGACTTCAACGACTTTGAAATTGGAAACAGACATGGACTTGAACCTATACAGATAATGGACGACTGGGCAAAAATTACAGTTGAACCGTTCAAGGGAATGGATAGATACGAAGTAAGAGAAGCAATCGTAAAAATGCTTAAAGATGAAGGTCTGCTTGAAAAAGTGGAAAAACACATTCACTCTGTAGGGCACTGTTACAGATGTAAAACAGTCGTTGAACCATACCTCTCAGACCAGTGGTTTGTAAAGACGAAACCTCTTGCGGAAAAGGCAATTGAAGCCGTTAAAACTGGCGAAATTAAGTTCATACCGAAACAGTGGGAAAACACATTCTTTGACTGGATGTATAACATAAGAGACTGGTGTATATCAAGACAGATATGGTGGGGACACAGAATCCCTGTCTGGTATTGTGAAGAGTGCGGTCACCTTACCGTTACAGAAGAGACACCGGACAGATGTGAAAAGTGTGGAAGTAAGAATATCTATCAGGACGAAGATGTTCTTGATACCTGGTTCAGTTCAGCACTCTGGCCTTTCGGAACACTTGGATGGCCTGAAAACACAGACGACTTAAAAGCTTTCTATCCAACAGATCTTTTAGTAACAGGTTTTGACATCATCTTTTTCTGGGTATCCAGAATGATGATGATGGGATACCACTTCACAGGCAAAAAGCCGTTCTCTGATGTCTATGTTCATGCCCTTGTAAGAGACGAGCATGGACAAAAAATGAGTAAAACAAAAGGAAACGTTATAGATCCCCTTGATATGATTCAAAAGTTTGGCGCTGATACGTTAAGATTTACACTTGCAGCTCTTGCCGCACAGGGAAGAGACATAAGACTTTCAGAAAAAATCATAGAAGGATACCGCCATTTTGCCAACAAGATATGGAACGTTGCAAGGTTTATCTTCACGGCAACAGAAGGCATAAACATAGAGGGAGAAAAAGAGCTCTATCCGGAAGACAGGTGGATACTAACAAAGCTGTCCGAAACAGCAAAAACCGTTGACAGAGAACTTACAAACTACCGATACAACGATGCGGCAAAAGCCATATACCAGTTCATCTGGGGCGAGCTTGCAGACTGGTATGTAGAATTTTCAAAGAACAGAATTTACAAAGGAACCGAAACGGAAAAGAGAACTGCAGCATTTGTTCTATTTAAAGTTTTAAGAGATGCGATGAAACTTCTCCATCCGTTCATGCCTTTCATAACGGAGGAAATATATCAAAAGCTTCCGAACAAGGATGCAGAATCAATAGTCCTAGCACCATGGCCGGAAGAAGATATCTCTTACGAGGAAGCCGCGATTGTCGATACCGTAAGAGAAATCATAAGGGGCGTAAGAAACATAAAAGCAGAAGTTAACATACCCCCTTCAACAGCGGTTCCGATTGAGATAAAAACAGACGACAAAAAACTGAAAGAAACAATAAAAATTATGGAACCGGGCATCAAGCAGCTTGCAAGGGTTTCATCTGTTGAATTTACAGAAGGAAAACCTGAAAAGGCAATTTCATTCTTCCTTCCCGGGATAGAGATTTACGTAAAAGTAGGTGAACTCATAGAGATAGAAAGGGAAATCGAGAAAATTGAGAAAAAGCTCAAATCCCTTGAGAAAGACATAAACAAACTTGAGAAGAAACTTTCAAACGAAAACTTCCTGTCAAGGGCTCCGAAAGAGGTCATAGAAAAAGACAGAAATAAACTCAAAGAGGTAAAAGAGATCTACAATAAACTCTCTCAAACTCTCAATCAACTGAAAAGCCTATAATGGAAGCTGCCCTTCGGCGGCTTCTCTCTTTCTTGAATCCAACCCAAAAAAGGATAAATTTCACCTCTGAAAATCTTTTAAAGAGGTATCTTTCAACATGTTTCAACAAATTGTAGCAGTGATATTTGTAGCTGTTTTTTCGATTTACGGATGCGAAAAAAATAGAGAGCAAGAGACTTTCCAGGCGGTAAACAAAACAGAAACAGAAAATAAAATCCATGCACAAACCGAAGAAAAAGTATGTGTTCTACCAAAAGAAACAATCAAAAAACCCGCTAACTTATTAACTTTAAGTTATTCAAAAAGAAAAAAAGCCTTCATAGCAATGATTGTTCCTGCCGTCCTCAAGGCAAACTGCATAATCGATAAAGAAAGAGAAATACTTATAAAGATAAGGGAGAAAATTAATAAAGGAGAACCTTTAACGGAAAAAGAGAAAAAGTTTTTAACCCGTATGAAAAAGAAATACAGAACAAAGAACTTAGACGAACTGCTAATAAGAGTCAACACATTACCCCCAAGCCTTGTCATAGCGCAGGCAGCTATAGAAAGCGGATGGGGAACATCCCGATTCTTCATTGAAGGTAACAACATTTTTGGAATATGGACATTTGATAACAAAACTGAAGCGATACAGGCAAAAAATAGCACCGCAAGGCTGAGAAAATACACTTCGTTACTTTCATCTATCGAAGACTATTACTACAATATAAACACCGGCTGGGCTTATAGAGATTTAAGAATCGCAAGGCTCAAAGAAAGAGATGCTTTGAAGCTCGCAAAATATCTCAGGAATTACTCTATCCTGAGAGATGAGTATGTAAGGAGGCTACAACATGTTATCAAGAAAAACAATCTTCAGCAGTTTGATAACTGCATTTATGATAACTGCACTGTTAAGCTGTAAAGCCTTTGCCGGATACGCAACCATTCTCATTTACCACAAGTTCGGTGAAAAAAAAAGTCCCTCCACTTCTGTCTCCATAAAAGACTTCAAAAAACAGATGAAATACCTTAAAACCCATGGATACAAAGTCGTTCCGCTTAAAACAATAGTAGATTACCTCTATAAAAGACAGCCGATACCCGATAAAACCGTTGCTATTACTATTGACGACGGTTACCGCTCCACAATGAAAGCATTTAAAATACTCAAAAAATACAACTTTCCTTTCACTCTTTTCCTGTATGCAGAAGGGGTAGCAAGATTCCCTGCCTATCTTACGAAAGGGGAACTAAGAGAAATTTCGAAGTATCCAAAAGTGACGTTTGGAAATCACTCTTATAAACATTTCCGATTTGCAAAGATGATAAAGACAATGCCCCTTGATAAATACGTTAAAATGATAGAAAAAGATACACTGAAGGCAGAAAAAAGGATAGAAAAACTAACGGGACAAAAACCGGCATTTTACGCATTCCCCTACGGCGAATATAACAGAGTTTATATAGAAACACTAAAAAAGTTAGGATTTAAGGCCCTATTTTCCCAGGACGATTCTGCCGTTTCTTCTCTTACATCACCTTTTCTCATACCGAGAAAGCCCGTAGTCGGAAGCTGGAGCAAAATGATAAAGTTTGAAAGAATGCTTAAAAAAGAACCGTTACCGGTAATAAAGCACATACCACCCATAGGATACATCAAATCCGACATGGTAGACATAGAAGCAGTAATTAAAAACCCGAAAAGCTATAAAAGCTGTCAAATCTACATAAGTGAAAAGGGCTGGATGAGAGCGAAAAAAAAGGGAAACACAATAAAGCTCGGCAAACTGATAAAAATTACAAAATGGAAAAATCGCATATCCGTTGAATGTTACGACAAGAAGACAAAAAGATTTGCAAACTATATCTGGATGATTATCCATTAAAAAAGAAAGAGGGCCGTTAAACAGCCCTCTTAAATATCTCTTCCCATGAAGGACGCTTACTGTAAGTGGTTGTGTCAATAATTTTGTGTAAACCATTAGGAGTACCTCCTGGAGAACATATCCTGAAGTTCTTCCTTAGCCTCA
>NZ_MOEN01000041.1 GCF_001968985.1 Desulfurobacterium indicum
TATTTCCTCTAAGGTTACCTGCGATATTTTGCTTATGGTTGAGGGTGAGTATTTAAGTTCAAACACGCTTTCAAGAGCCTGGGCTACTGCTCTTGCACTCATACCAGAGGCAAACATCCCAAGTATTAAGTCTTCAAGATTGATATCTCTTCTTCTATAAGGTTCTATCAACTTTGTTCTGAATTTTCCCTCTCTATCTCTTGGAATTCTCAGATTTTCAAGCTTACCGATAACAGTATCTAAGTTTCTAACGTAAAAGCCGTTCTTTGTTCCTCCATGTTCTTTAAGAAACACTTCTCTTTCAGCCGTCATGATTGACTCTAAGGTTTGCTTTACCACTTCCTTAACTAGGTCTGGTAAAATCTTCTGTAGTTCCATTTTTGCCTCCTGGGGTTGGTATTTGTGGGGTGTTCCCCAGGAGGTTATCCCATTTCTCAAGCTTACACAAAATATCGTACACTACCCTGTAAGTGGTGTGAAGGATATGGTGAGCTTTTTCGCCACCGATAGCTCCAAGGTATTTTTCATAAACGGCTTTTATATAAGGATTCTCATGAGATTTCCTCAAAACTCTTTTCTCGTCATCGCTATAAAGTCCTTCGGATCTTCTTTTAATCATTTCTGTCGTTGAAGGTATAGGTTGACCACCGCCGCCGACACATCCACCGGGACACGCCATAACCTCAAAGAAGTGAATTTCAACTTCTCCATTTTTAATCATATGAAGAAGCTTTTCCGCAGCGGAGAGAGTATGAGCAACAGCAACCCTGATAATTGTTCCGTTTACGTCAACTTCCGCAAACTTAAGATCTTCCATACCGCGAACCGCGGTAAATTCAAGCTTATCAAACGTGCCACCGGAAAGCCAATCAACGGCAGTTCTTAAAGCAGCTTCCATAACTCCACCAGTAACACCAAAAATAGTAGCCGCACCTGTATATTCACCAAAAGGCTTATCGGCTTCATCTTCAGGTAACTTTGAAAGGTCTATATCAAAACGCTTAAGCAGTCTTGCAAGTTCTCTTGTCGTCAGAACATAATCGGTGTCTCCACTAAGTTCAGGCCTTAAAGCTTCGTACTTCTTGGCAGTGCACGGCATAATAGTAACGTGAATGATCTTTTCTTCGGATATCCCTTCTATCTCTTTCATATAACTTTTAACAAGAGCGCCAAGCATCGCCTGAGGAGATTTACAGGAAGAAAGGTTAGGAATAAACTCAGGATGAAATTTCTCAACGAAGTTAACCCATCCGGGACAGCATGATGTCGCCATAGGAAGAACACCACCGTTCTTTATCCTACTGATCAGCTCGTTAGCCTCCTCAACAATCGTAAGGTCGGCACCAAAGTTTACGTCATAAACCCTGTCAAAGCCCAACCTCCTGAGAGCAGATACAAGCTTTCCTACAACAACCTCTCCAGGCTCCATCCCGAAAGGCTCTCCGATTGCAACCCTGACAGAAGGAGCGAAAGATGCAAAAACGAGCTTTTCCGGATCATAAAGAGCCTCCAAAACCTTCTCCGTATCATCCCTCTCTGTAAGAGCTCCAGTAGGACACCTCACAACACACTGGCCGCATACAATACACGGCGTTTCTGACATTGATAGGGATTTAGGCGGTTCAACAGTTGCATCGTGTCCTTTTCCAAAAAATCCATAAATACCAATACCCGGGATAAGCTCACAGGTATTAACACACCTCTGGCACTTAATACACTTAGCCGGTTCCCTTGAAATTATGGAATTGTCAACACCTTCGTCTGTGTATATCGGTTCTACTTCAAACTCTGGAAAACCAAGGTGTTTTGCGACTTTTCTTATCTCACAGGTTTCGTCCCTTTTACAGACTGGACACTCTATCTTATGGTCAGCCAAAATCATTTCAAAGACGGTTTTTCTGACATCTCTAACAGCAGGGGTGTTTGTCTCAATTTCCATACCGTCTCTGACCTTCGTTATGCACGCCCTCTGAAATGTTCTGGCACCTTTCACGTCAACAATACAAAGACCGCAATGACCACCTTCGCTCATCTTTTCCATAAAGCAGAGTGTCGGAACATAAATATCAAGTTTCTTACAAACTTCAAGAATCGTCTGTCCCGACTCTACCGTGTATTCTTTGCCGTCTATTTTTATGGTAACCGTCTCTGTCATTCTTACCTCCTCTCACGTGGGCAAGCCATTCATCCCTAAATTTCTGAATGGACTGATATAAAATATTAGGTGCAGTCTGGCCAAGCCCGCAGAATGAAGCCTTTCTCATTCCTATAGATATTTTTTCTATTTTTTTTAGGTCTTCCTCCGTTCCGTTTCCCTCTTTTATTCTGTGAATGAGATTACAAAGAGAAACTGTTCCAAGACTACATGGACGGCACTTACCGCAGGATTCCGTCCTGAAAAACTCCATAATATTCTCAGTTACATCTACTATATCTCTCGTCTCATCAAGAACAATAATTGTTCCACACCCCGGACCTGCTTCAATAACACCAAGTGAATGATAATCAACAGATATATCAACCTCATCGTATCTGACAAGTGTTCCAGATACTCCACCTAAAATAACCGCTTTAAGTTTCTTACCATCTTTTACCCCACCTGCAAGTTCTATAATTTCCTTTATGGTTGCACCGAAAGGAATCTCTATAAGACCTTTCCACTCAATATCACCGGAAAGGCTGAACAACTTGGTTCCATGAGATCCATCTATACCAAATTCAAGAAATCTATCTGCACCTTCACTTATAATAAAGGGAAGATTTGCAAGGGTCTCAACGTTGTTAACAACAGTGGGTTTTCCGTAAAGCCCTTTTTGTGGTGGAAAAGGTGGTTTTTTTCTCGGTTCTCCCCTTTTTCCCTCTAACATCTCAAGAAGTGCTGTCTCTTCACCGCAGACATAAGCACCGGCACCCCTTTCAATTGTTATATCAAAAGAAAAATCTGTTCCGAAAATATTTTTACCCAAAATTCCCATATTATAAGCATCAGCTATAGCCTTTCTCAGTCTTTTAATAGCCTTAATGTAATCACATCTAACGCATATTATTCCCTCATCGGCACCTATTGCATAACCTGCGAGAATCGTCCCTTCAATAAGAAGATGGGGGGAATCTTCCATAATTATCCTGTCTTTAAAGGTTCCTGGCTCTCCTTCTTCACCGTTAACAACAACATATTTTTTGTCAGATTTTTCCTTTGCAGCAAGTTCAAACTTTAACCCGGTAGGAAATCCTGCACCGCCTCTACCGCGAAGCTGGGACTTTTTAACTTCCTCTATTACATCTTCCGGGGACATCTCTTTAAGAGCTCTTTTTAAAGCACCGTATCTACCGGCCTCTATGCATTTTTCTATATCATTCGGACATATCTTACGGGCATTTTTAAGAATTACAGGTTCCCCGATAACCTTAAAATCAATCATTATCGCCCCCCATATATTCCTTCAAAACCTCAACAACTTTTTCAGGTGTCAAATTTCCGTAAGGCACATTATTTATGAGAATTACCGGAGCAGCTGTACATAAACCAAGGCAGGAAGTTCTTTCCAGATAAAACTTTTTATCAGGTGTTGACTGACCAAAATCTATGCCCAGGAAATCTTTTATTGCATCAACAACTTCCTGAGCCCCTTCCAGATGGCAGGGAAGATTTTCACAAACTCTTATAAGGTATTTTCCTCTCGGTTTATCTGAAAGTCTTGGATAAAAAGAGATAACCGAATGAATATCTGCAGGACTTCTTCCAGTTTTTTTTGCAATTTCAAGAATTTTATCTTCAGGAATATAATGTAATTCATTTTCCTCTTGAATTTTAAGAAGTTCTTCTATAAGAAAAAACTTTTCCTCTTTCATAACACCCTCACGAGAAGTTTTCTCCCATTTTTACAAAATTTTTACATGTTAGTCAAATTTAACACACCAACTTTTGATAAAAACACTTTCACACACTTAATCTTATCTTCAGTCTAACAGCAAAATTAACCGCGGAGAGAAAACTTCTAATATCAGCTACACCTTTTCCGACAATGTCATATGCAGTACCGTGTCCGACGGATGTTCTAACAAAGGGAAGACCGAGAGTTATATTAACAGCCTCTGAAAAGCCAGTAAGCTTAACAGGAATCAATCCCTGATCGTGATACATACAAACTACTATCCCGAATTCACCGGAAACCGCCCTGTTAAACACCGTATCGGAAGGAAAAGGACCTTCAACATCTATTCCCATCTGTCGGGCTCTTTCTACCGCAGGAGTAATTATCCGTGCTTCCTCATCTCCAAAAAGTCCGTTCTCACCGGCGTGAGGATTAAGGCCAGCTATCGCTATTCTTTCATTCGGAAAATACCTATGAACAAGAAGAATCTTTTTCAAAATGGAATCGGTAGAAATTAGCCCGGGAACCTCTTTCAAAGGAACATGTATCGTCTCAAGAACAACTTTAAGCTTAGAATTGGCAAGCATCATAGCAAAATCGGAAACACCAAACTCAGAAGCAAAAAATTCAGTATGACCGGGAAACTTAAAACCGGCAAGCTTTATAGCCTCTTTATTAATAGGAAGTGTTACAACGCCCCAGAGTAATTCTTTTTTAATGTCATTCACAACGGCCTGAAGGTACGAAAGCTGAGCTTTCCCGGATTCAAGCGAAACAGCCCCAAACGGAACGTTACAATCGGAATAAACATCAAGGAATTTAACATTTTTAAAAGCGTCAAATCTGCTAAATCCCAAATTTTGCAGAACGGAAAACGAACAATAAATCCTGATAGGAAAGCCAAAAGATTCAAGGCTTTCAAGACTTTTTACAACGATTTCCGGCCCGATACCGGCCGGATCACCCATAGTTACGGCTAAAGCTTTTATAAATCGCCTCCGTTAGTATCATTTCCAAAATTTTCAGGTGGAAGAGACGTTCTTTTTATAACTTCAGCAACAATTTTCTCACCTAAAGTCTTAAGTTCCTCTGAAAGCTGGCGAAGTTTATACTTCAATTCCACATTTTCCTGTTCTAAAGCCTCGCATCTTTCTGACAATTCCTGAATCTTATTCTCATATTCCTTTTCCAGCTTTTCAAACAACGCAAAAAGAGAAACTGAAATGTTCTCAAGTTCAGCTCTGTATTTGCTGTTTTTATCAAAATTTCCTTCAATTATTTCTTTTCTATCTTCCATAATAAATCCTCCTCTTTTAATATGTTTATTTTTTTCAAATTTCCTGTATCTAATATTCTATCAAGATTTTCCACTTTAATATAATACCCTATAAAGAATTTGTGGAGGAAAAAATGATAGGAACACCACTTTTAAAAAACGCTGATAAGATAATGCTACTCGGTTCAGGAGAGCTTGGCAAAGAGGTAACCATTGAAGCACAAAGGCTTGGTATAGAAGTTATAGCCGTTGACAGATACCAAAACGCCCCAGCCATGCAGGTAGCACACAAAAGCTACGTTATAGACATGCTGGACGGTAACGCCATCAGAGCAATAGTCGAAAGGGAAAAACCGGAACTGATAGTCCCGGAAATAGAAGCGATTCACACGCCTACACTGCTTGAACTTGAAAAGGAAGGCTATACGATAATACCTACAGCAAAAGCAACAAGACTTACTATGGACAGAGAAGGTATAAGAAGAGTAGCTGCCGAAAAACTGGGACTGAAAACTGCAAAGTATGCCTTCGCCGACACAATAGAAGAACTTGCTGAAGCTGTTAAATACGTGGGACTTCCAGCAGTCATAAAACCGATAATGTCATCGTCTGGAAAAGGACAGAGCATAATAAGAACAATGGCAGAAATAGAAGAAGCATGGAAATATGCTCAAAGCACGAAAAGAGGAATGGGAACGCGAGTAATCGTAGAAGAATTCATAGAGTTTGACACGGAAATAACGCTTTTAACGGTGAGAGCCGTAAATGGAACGTTTTTCTGCGAACCTATAGGTCATCTCCAGATAAAAGGTGACTACAACGAAAGCTGGCAGCCGGCAGGTATAAGTGAAATAGCTAAAAAAAGAGCTCAAGAAATTGCCAAAAAAATAACCGACGAACTTGGTGGACTTGGAATTTTTGGAGTTGAACTGTTTATTAAAGGTGATGATGTGATATTCAGCGAAGTCTCCCCAAGACCGCACGATACAGGAATGGTAACAATGATAACTCAAGATATGAGTGAATTTGAACTTCACGTAAGAGCGATACTTGGCTTTAACATAAATCCGCCTAAATTACTCTACTCTGCAGGTGCGTCTAAGGTTATATTATCTGACGTAAAAGGCTGGAGTCCCGGATTTACAGGAGTTGAAGAAGCAATGGCAATGGAAAACGTAAAAGTAAGGCTGTTTGGTAAACCCAATACAAAACCCGGCAGACGAATGGGCGTAGTGCTGGCAGCCGGAAACAGCATAGAAGAAGCAAGAAAACTCGCCAACGAAGCTGCATTAAAAATAAAGGTTGTAGTGTAAATGAAAATCGATGTTATATCTGACCTTCATCTTACAAAATTAAATGAATTTGTTGAAATAGAGCCTCAGGGAGAATTTATAATCATCGCAGGCGACGTCAGCTCCGATGCTGATGTCGTCATTGGCTTTTTAAATGACCTATCTAAAAAATACAGAGCAGTGATTTACACTTTTGGAAACATAGAATTGTGGCATGACAGTAACCCATACAACAAGTTAAAAAAGATAAAAAAAAATACAAACAACAATGTCTTTATACTGGATTTTTTAAAAGGTATCAAAATAAGCAATTTAACAATTACAGGAGGTATATATATATCACCTGAAAATCTAACATACCATGACAGAGAAAATATCGCAAATACAGATAACTTTATTAAAAAACTATCCAATCTATCCAGAACTTCAATCCACAAGCAGATCAAAGAGTTAAATCCTAAAATTATAGTTACCCATTATCCTCCAGTTTCAATATCAAAGTTAAAAAAGCTATACAATACTAACGAAATAGAATTTTCAAAAATATGGGTATTTGGCCATTACCATCAGTTCAAATCGTTCATAGGAACTCATCCCATAATAAAAGATGTATTATATGTAAACAATGCTTCCAACAAAATAATGAGTCTGGAAATATAAACAAAACACATCTTGACTGACAAATAACTTAATTGTAAAATTATTTGCGAAAATTAAAATATGGTAAAAGTCATGGAATTTAGAGAATCGCTTAGAATATATAATATTACAGACAAAGATCTTAAAGAAATCAAAGAACTAAAAAATTTTTTTTCCGATGAAACCAAAAGAACGATAAGCAAAGAAACTTTAAAATTCATAAAGGAAAAACTACAAAAATCCTCGCAAATAATAGAAGATTTGCAGTTCCACAAAAGTTTCATAGAAATAATATCCAAATTCCTTGATAAGATTTTTGATGTTAGGAAAATAGATATATATATAGATGTGATAGCGAGAACCCACTTGAAATATATACCTACAGAAGATTTCATAAAAGATTATGGAAAGTTTCTTCAAAATGTAATTAACTCTATACAGGTTCCCGAAGAAAAACTGCCGACTTTCAAAAAATTTATTTTCATTCTTATACTTGTTTCATATTGTATATTATTTAAACAAATATCAAACAGACTTGAAGAACAGAATTCAGATTCTGTTACAAAACTTCCATCAAAAATATATCTAATAAGAAATTTTTCTAAACTTCTTAAAAAATCCAGAACCATAGCAATAATAGACATAAACGACTTCAAAAACATAAACATTTATTATGGCTTCCAGGCAGGGAATAGTATTTTAACCTACATGGCCTCCTTTTTAAAATCTATATTCAAACAGGCAACTATTGCAAGAGTTCAAAATGACGAATTTTTCATACTATCAGAAGAACCACCTGAAACAGTATTCCAGAAATTAAGAAATTTACAAAATGACCTTAAAAGCATCCCTTTTGAAATTCCTGTAAAATCAGGAATTGAAAAAATAGTGATATTTTTCACAGGAGTAATATTAGAAACTGAAAGATGTAAAAATATGGACTACAATACACTATTCTGGATACTATATAAAGGGATTAAAAAAGCAAAGAAGAAAGAAAACAATATAGAAATCATATATCGTGATGAAATATCATCTTATATTTTACAAAGAAAACTAACACTTGATGTGATAGAAGCTATAAGGAAAAGGAAAATAAAAATAAGACTCCAAAAAATAGAAAACCTTATAAACGGCAAGCTTCTTTTCAAAGAATCTCTTGCAAGAATTCCTGCATCTGACAGTATAATAGAAGCTGAAAAATTCATAAAATTGGTGTGCCAAACAAACATAGAAGAAAAACTCGATATATTAATGGTAGAGAAACTATTAGAGATATATAAAAAGAAAAAACCGAATTTTCCGATTTCTATTAATCTTTCTTCTCTTTTTATGCAGAACAAATTCAACTGGTTTCTGGATAGAATCACAAAAGAAAAAATAGAACCGGGAAAAATCATCGTAGAACTGACAGAAAGAGAAGATATCCTGGCCATTCCAAACATAGTTAAAAAAGTAAACATCCTAAAAAAACGTGGAATCAAAGTTTTCGTCGATGACTTCGGAGTAAAATATGCAAACTACGAACTATTAAGAATTTTACCTGTTGACGGTGTCAAAATTGACGGGAGCATAATAAAAAACATAACAACGAACGAGCTTGATCAACTGTTTGTGACTTATGTCTTTAAACTAGCTCAGATGAGAAATCTCAAAATCGTAGCCGAATACATAGAGAAGAAAGAAACAAAAGAAAAACTTGTAGAAATATCCTCTGCAACTGGCTTTACAGAACTTTACGGTCAGGGATTTCTGATCGGAAAGCCAGAAATCGTCAGCATCTGATTTGAAAACACAATCACTTTATCTTAATTTTTAAAGATACATCATATCAGGAGGACTCAATGGAGAAAGTAATCAACCAACTCATTCCGATGGTAATAGAACAAACAGGGAGAGGCGAAAGAGCCTATGACATCTATTCAAGACTGCTAAAAGACAGAATCATATTTTTAGGAACACCGATAGATGACAACATAGCAAACCTCATAATCGCACAGTTACTCTTTCTTGAAGCTGAAGATCCCGAAAAAGATATCTATCTTTACATCAACAGCCCCGGCGGTGTTGTAACATCAGGACTTGCGATATACGACACAATGCAATATATAAAACCAGACGTATGCACCATCTGCCTCGGACAGGCTGCAAGTATGGGAGCAGTGCTTCTGGCAGCAGGAGCAGCCGGTAAAAGGTTCGCACTTCCCCACTCAAGAATAATGATCCACCAGCCGCTCGGTGGATTCCAGGGACAGGCAAAAGATATTGAAATTCACGCAAAAGAGATATTAAAACTTAAAAAGATGCTAAATGAAATACTGTCACACCACACCGGGCAGTCCGTAAGAAAAATTGAAAAAGATACAGACAGAGACTTTTTCATGAGCGCAGAAGAAGCAAAAGAATACGGAATCGTTGATAAAGTTCTCTACAAAAGAGGAGAGTAAAGGTGGTAAAAGGCAGATTCAACCTCAGCACCGTAGAAGAAGCCATAGAAGATCTTAAAAACGGAAAGATGATAATTGTTGTTGACGATCCTAACAGGGAAAACGAAGGCGACCTTGTAATGGCCGCAGAGAAGATTACCCCGGAAGCGATAAACTTTATGGCAAAATACGGTAGAGGATTAATCTGCCTTGCACTGCCAGAAGAGCGATTTGACGAGTTAGGCATAGAGATGATGACGCCAAAGCCAACAGACCCCAAAGGAACGGCTTTCGGTGTCTCCATAGACGCCCATCCAAAATTTGGAACAACCACAGGAATATCAGCATACGACAGGGCAACAACAATAAAAAGAGCCATAGCAAAAGATGCCAAACCAGAAGATTTTGTTAGACCAGGCCATGTATTTCCATTGAGGGCAAGGAAGGGAGGTGTTCTCAAACGTTCAGGACACACGGAAGCTGCCGTTGACCTTGCAAAACTTGCCGGCCTTTATCCCGCAGGTGTTATCTGCGAAATCATGGATGAAGACGGAACAATGATGAGACTCCCGGCCCTAATAGAATACGCAAAGAAACACAATTTAAAGATAATAAGCATCGCCGACCTAATTGAATATAGAATGCGAACAGACACGCTTATAAAAAGAGAAGCCGTTGCCAATCTCCCAACAAAATATGGAAACTGGAAGATATACGCTTACACAAGCACGGTTGACAACAAAGAACACGTAGCCCTTGTAATGGGAGAGATAAAAGAAGACGAACCGGTACTTGTAAGAGTTCATTCCGAATGCCTAACAGGAGATGTGTTCGGCTCTTTAAAGTGTGATTGCCAGTCACAGCTTCACAAAGCAATGGAAATGATAGCAAAAGAAGGAAAAGGTGTCATCGTGTATCTCCGTCAGGAAGGAAGAGGAATAGGACTTGTTAACAAAATAAAAGCATATCACCTTCAGGATCACGGATTTGACACGGTAGAAGCAAATATAAAGTTAGGATTTCCCGCGGATATGAGAAATTTTGGAATCGGTGCCCAGATATTAAGAGATTTAGGTGTAAGAAAAATGAGACTGATGACAAACAATCCAAAGAAACTGATAGGACTTGAAGGTTACGGACTTGAAATAGTTGAAAGAATTCCTATAGAAACAGGTATATGCGAACACAACATAGAATATCTTAAAACAAAAAAGAAAAAATTGGGACATCTTATTGAAAGCATCAACGACGATAGAACTTGAGGGAGTGTCCACCCAAGTGTGTAAAAATTAAACCTAAAGGAGGGTGGACACATGAAAAAGAAATATGATCCAGAACTCATTAAAGATGATCTTAAAAAGCTCATCCAACAAACACTCAAAGAAGCATTAGAAGCAGAGCTTGAAGAGTTTCTTGGCTATTCAAAGTACGAGCGTACTGATTCTAACAACTCCAGAAACGGTTATATCTCCAAGACTGTGGTTGTGTCAATAATTTTGTGTAAACCATTAGGAGTACCTCCTGGAGAACATATCCTGAAGTTCTTCCTTAGCCTCA
>NZ_MOEN01000042.1 GCF_001968985.1 Desulfurobacterium indicum
GAGGCTAAGGAAGAACTTCAGGATATGTTCTCCAGGAGGTACTCCTAATGGTTTACACAAAATTATTGACACAACCCTGCCATTTCTCTCTGGATAATTATTCCTATTTTGACGGTTGCAGGTATTGCCCTTTTCAGAAACTCCATGGGATTGCATCACAATTTTAATGTTCACATTCATCCAACCCAGCACCTTGTACTTTTTACGGTTATTGTTTCACTTCAGCTCTTTTTCGGTCTTCTGGGTTACATGGTTATGAGACATATAAATTACTTTAAGAAGTTTATTGACGGTAAGATTGAGAGCGTTACCGCCTATGCTGCAATATGTCCTGGTGTTGCGCTGTTTGTTATGCTCAATTTTCTGTTAAACAAGGGTTTCGTTGGAACGGGGCTTATTTATAAGCTCTCTGCGGTTTATCTTTTCCTTTATATTCCTCTTATATACCTTCAGATTAAAACGATAGTTGTCCTTTTCAGGTTAAATAGAAAGCTTATAAAGATTTAAAAGGACGGGGGCTTTTTGCTCCCGTTTTCAAATTATCAACAATGAGAACATTAAAGAAGCGAAAAACAGTAAGAAGCTCACAAGATGGAAGGTTAAGAGATACTTTCTCGTCAGATTGTTGAATTTATTTTTAAAAAGTTTAAAGGCTATCAGGTTCGCAAGGGAACCTACAAGTGTTCCAAATCCACCTACGTTGACGCCTATCAGGAGACTTTTCCAGAGATTTGTAAATTTTCCAAGAAGCAATGCTGCTGGTACGTTGCTTATTATCTGACTTAAGAAAGCACTGTAAATCAGTGTTTTGTGCGGATTTGCCAGAGAAAATTTAAGAACCGAGCTGATGTTTGAAGTAAATCCAAAAAATGCCAGAAATGTAAATATAAGGAAATAATCTACTTCTTTCAAAATGTTTCTATCCTTTAAAAACGCAAAGAGCGGTGGAACGATACTTGCCTCTATCGGAAGAATGTGGAATATCACTCCTATGAACATTATGAAAAAACCACAGTAGGTTACAGCCTCTCTTTTGTTTAGCTTTTTTTCACACTCTTTTTTCGTGATCTCTATTTTTTTCCTTCCACAGAATAGGGCAAGTCCAAGTATTAGAATAAAGGAGAAAATGAAAAACGGGAAGATTGCTTTCATGAAAGTTGCAGGGTGGAGGTGATAGTAATAATAGATGAATATGTTTTGAGGGTTTCCAAATGGTGTTAAAGCGGAAGCACCGTTTACAGATAGAGCCTCAAGGATAACAAGGAGCATTATCTTTTCTGGAGAGATAGAAAGAGAAAGGGTTAGTGGAACAACGGTGAAGAGCGCCACATCGTTTGTTACAAACATTGAGAGTATTCCAGATAACAGAGTAAGTTTTAAGAATGGATTTCCCTTTTCAAAACGGGATGCTATCTTTGCGAAAAGACCGCTTTTTTCAAGTCCTTTTGTTATTACGAGAAAATTAAAAAGTACAATCAATATTTTTAAATCACCTCTTGTGATTTCGGGCATTCTTTTAAGGAAAAGAGAAGAAATAAGAGTGGCCATTAGGGCTATAAAGAATAACCACTCCTCTTTTACGATCTTAGATATTTTGTCCATTTTGTATCTTCTCAAATAGTTTTTCAGATATCAGGTCAAGATATTTGGCGTTTTCTATACCGTTAATCCATTCTTTTGGTATTGCATCTACACCATTGTAACATCCTGAAAGAGCCCCGGTGAGAAATCCTATTGCGTCGGTGTCGCCTCCAAATTCTCCGTAGGCGTTGACGGCCCTTAAAATGCTTTTTCTGAAATCTTTTCCCCACTTCAGGAATATGTATAGAGAAAGAGCAAAAGGTTCAAGGACAAAATTGCCGTTTCCGAATCTCAAGATAAGTTCGTCCAATTCGTCAATATTTTCTCTTACCGTTGTTATCACCATGTCTATGTAAGATTTTACGATTTCAACCTGAGAGAAAGAATGCAATAGTTCTAACAGGTGCAGTTTCCCATCTTCAATTTCAAGAAATATTCTCTCGCCAGCGATTGTAGATATGGTAACTGCTATTAATCCTGCCGTGTCTATAAGTATCTCATCTTTATAGATAATGGAAGCAATGTGGCTTCCTTCTTGATAGGCATCTTCGCTGTTGTCCCATCTAAAAAGTCCTGCTGCAACTGCGGGAAGAGCTCCATCAATTTCCGTTCCTTTTACTCTTGCTTCGTCTGGCAGAGCGCCGCTTTTGTAGGCGAGGGCGGCATTTATGTGTCCTCCGGCAGGGTATCTGTGATCCTTTTCATTCTTTGCCCAATCTATCAGTTTTTCAATATAAAACTCTTCATCTAACTTTCCCTTTTCTGCATACATCTCAAGCGCTATGAGGAACATTTGAGTTTCATGGGAATACTGCCCTTTTTTGAGGAACGGACAGACAGATAATGGAGAAGGTTCTACAAAATCTGTGATTGCTCCGCCGTAGCTTTTTTTCACCATTCCTCTGTCCATCTCTTCTGTGAGCGTTCCAAGAGCGTCACCTATTGCCCCTCCGAAAACTGTCCCTTTTATTTTTTTAAGAAGCATTTGTTCCTCCATCAAATAGAGTTGATTAAATCCTGAAATGTGAACGTGCTGTGGAATCGCATCTCTTCTCTTTCGTAAGGAAAGTCACTTCTGTAGTGACCGCCTCTGCTTTCTTCTCTTCTCATGGCGCTTATAGCTATGCCAAGTGCCAGTACAGCTCCGTTTTTAACCTCGTAAGATGAATTTGAACGTATCATTCTTCTAAACAGTTCTATTGCTTTTGTCAGTCCACCTCCATCTCTTATAATGCCAGCATACTTCCACAATACCCGTTTAAGGTCTTTCATTGTAAAGTTTTCATCTGTAGTTTTCCTTACAAGAGGTGAAACATTAAAGGGTATTTTTTCAAAGTCAAGGGACAGGAATCTTAAATCTCTGTACATTCCGTAGGCCGTTCTTTCGCCAAATACAATACACTCAAGAAGAGAATTGCTGGCAAGTCTGTTTGCACCGTGAACCCCTGTGCAGGAAGCTTCTCCTATGGCAAATAGTCCTGTAATGTTTGTTCTGCCAAAGGTGTCAACGTTGATGCCGCCTATATAATAGTGGGCAACAGGTGTTATAGGAATAAGATCCTTTTCGGGATCGTATCCGACTTCTTTCAATTTTTCAGTTATAGTTGGAAAACGTTCCTTGATGTTTATGCCCTTTTCCTTTATAGGCCTGAAGTCGAGGAAAACCTTTCCGCCTGTTATCTTCTTTTGGTTTTCAATAGCTCTTGTTACAACATCTCTTGGAGCCAATTCCCAGAGCGGATGGTAATCTCCCATAAATCTTCTGCCGTAAGAGTCAACTATTATTGCTCCTTCACCCCTTACCGATTCCGATATAAGGAAGCATGTGTCATCTTCACAGAATGCTGTTGGATGAAACTGAACAAACTCAAGGTCTCTCAGGACGGCACCGTAGCGGAGAGCCATTGCTATTCCGTCACCTGTTGATGTTGCGGGATTTGTGTTTTTTTCATAAAGTCCGGCCGCTCCCCCTGTTGCTATGGCGGTTACAGGTGCATGTATGGCGTAGTATTTACCGTTTTTTTCAAATATAACGCCGTAACATCTGTTGTCCTTTACTATGAGTTCTTTTACGTTTGCATGTTCAATAATATCTCCTCTATAGCTGTCAAGTAGTGCTCTTTCAACTTCTTCGCCGGTTTTATCCTTGTAATAGACAATTCTTGAAACGGAGTGGGCTGCTTCTTTTGTGAACTTTAAAAGTCCCCTTTCGTCTGTTTCAAAGGTGGCTCCCATTCTTATTAGGTCTATTACCCGTTTTACGCCTTCTTCTACAAGAATAAGGGCAGTTCGTCTATCGACAAGACCTGCTCCGGCTTTTAACGTATCTTCGTAGTGGAGAAGAGGGGAGTCGTCCGGCGGCAGTGCCACAGCTATGCCGCCTTGGGCTAATTTTGTTGAACATGTGTCTGCTGCCTCTTTTGTAAGTATGCAGACATTTAAACCTACCTGAGACAGTTTTGAAGCACAGAAAAGCCCTGCTGCTCCACTTCCTATTACCACTGCATCATACCTTTTTGGAAACTCTTTTATCTCAACGTCTTTAAGTAATTTCATCTTTTACTCCTAATCTATTGTAAGGATAAAAGCGTCCGGGAATAGTTTTTTGATTTCTTCTTTTTTCTCTTGTGCTTTAACATATGTAAGTTCTGGGCCAACAACAACCCTATATAGTCCGTAAGCCATGACGATATCGGCTTTAATGCCTACCTTTCTTACTCTGTCTCTGAAAGCTTTAGCGTTTGGGTATTCTTTAAATGCGGCAAGCTGAACAAAGAAATTGCCTTTTTGATAGTTTTCCGTTACAAAGTGGTGGTCTTCTTTTCTTCCAAGGGCAATTATTTTCACCTTTGCCGTGCCTTTACCTAAAATGCCTAATTTTTTAGCGGCTGCGAAAGATAAATCTATTATTCGTCCAGGAACAAACGGTCCTCTGTCGTTTATCTTTACTACGGCACTTTTTCCGTTTTCAAGGTTTATTACCTTAACGTAAGTGCCCAGCGGTAGTGTTTTGTGAGCAGCTGTCATTTTATACATATTGTAGATTTCTCCGCTTGCGGTTTTCCTGCCGTGAAAGTTTGGTCCATACCACGAGGCTATACCTATCTGTTCAAATCCTTTACTATGTTTAAGTACACAGTAGCTTTTTCCGTTTACACTGTAAATGGACTGGCATCCTTTAGCAGGGATAGAGTTTTGTTTAGTTTTATTGGTTGCTGGAGCTTTAATTTCCGGTGAAATTTTCATTTCAGATTCCGGTCCTATAAGTGAAATGCAACCAGATATAAACGGCAGTATTAATATTACTGTCGCTTTTTTCTTCATAATCACCTCAAAAGTTTTCTCTTTATAACAGTCGTGATTTTATATAATTTTATCCTCTCTTAAAATTACTACCGGAGGCGTTATGAAGATAGCCCTTGCAAGTGACCATGGCGGATTCAGATTAAAGAATATTATTAAAAACTACCTTGATGAGCTTGGTATCGAGTATGTTGATTTTGGAACCTACTCTGAAGAGTCTGTTGATTATCCGGATTATGCTTTAAAAGCTGCAGAAAGTATAATGAAAGGTGAAACTGACAGGGGAATTTTTATCTGTGGAACGGGAATAGGTATTTCTATTGCTGCCAATAAAGTTCCCGGGATCAGAGCGGCTCTCTGCTACAACATATATGCTGCTGAAATGTCAAGAAGGCATAACAATGCAAATGTTCTTGCCCTTGGAGGAAGAGTTATAGGTGATGAACTTGCGAAATCAATAGTTAAGACGTGGCTTGAAACACCGTTTGACGGTGGAAGACACGAAAGGCGAATAAGAAAGATAGCAGAGATAGAGAAAACATTCATCTCTGAGCAGGAAAAATAATTTTCAGGAGGAGATAGATGAGAGGAAAAGTTAGAGAGTTTGACCCGGAAGTTTTTGAGGCGCTTAAATGTGAGTACAAGCGTCAGAATGAGCACCTTGAGCTTATTGCTTCTGAAAACTTTACAAGTGAAGCTGTTATGGAGGCTCAAGGTTCCGTTCTTACCAATAAGTATGCTGAAGGACTTCCAGGGAAAAGGTACTATGGTGGATGTGAATGTGTAGATATCGTTGAGAAGCTTGCAATTGAAAGATGTAAGAAACTTTTCGATGCCGAGCATGTAAACGTTCAGCCCCATTCCGGTTCTCAGGCGAATCAAGCTGTTTACCTTGCCGTTTTAAAGCCAGGTGATACGATTCTCTCAATGAACCTTTCTCACGGTGGACACCTTTCCCACGGTTCACCTGTAAACATGACAGGTAAGTACTTTAAGGTTGTTCAGTACGGTGTTAGGAAAGACACTGAAACGATAGACTTTGACCAGGTTGCCCAGCTTGCAAGAGAACATAAGCCAAAGCTTATAATCTGCGGTGCTTCTGCGTATCCGAGAATTATAGACTTTGATAAATTTAGAGAAATCGCTGACGAGGTTGGTGCTTATCTCATGGCTGACATAGCTCACATAGCAGGTCTTGTTGTTACCGGACTTCATCCTTCACCGATGGAAGCTTGCCACTTCGTTACAACAACAACTCACAAGACACTTAGAGGACCTCGTGGCGGTGTTACAATGTGTAAGGCAGAGTTTGGTAAAGAAATAGACAAGGCTGTGTTCCCGGGACTTCAGGGTGGTCCTCTCATGCACGTCATAGCTGCTAAGGCCGTTGCTTTTAAGGAAGCGATGACACCAGAATTTAAAACTTATCAGGAGCAGGTTGTTCTTAACGCAAAAGCTATGGCTGAGGAACTTCAGAAGGAAGGATTCAGAATTGTATCTGGCGGAACAGACAACCATCTTATGCTTGTTGACCTTACAGATAAAGGTATTACAGGAAAAGAGGCAGAAGCTGCTCTTGGAAAGGCTAACATTACGGTTAACAAAAATACAATTCCTTTTGATACAAGAAGTCCCTTTGTTACAAGTGGTATAAGGATAGGTACTCCTGCCATAACGACAAGGGGTATTAAAGAACAGGAAGCAAGGAGAATTGCTCAGCTAATTGCAACTGTTCTTAAAAACATTGACGATGATGCTGTAATAGCAAAGGTTAAAGAAGAAGTTATTGAAATTTGCGGGAAACACCCACTCTACCCTGAAATGGCATCACTCTATCAGTAAGAATCTGATTTTTATTTGTGAAAGGCGGGCTTTAAAGCCCGCCTTTTTATTTAAAAGTTGAACATTTTGCTGACTGATTCACCAAAGTGAATTCTTCTTATTGCTTCTGCAAGCATACCTGATATAGAGAGGATTTTTGCGCCTTCAAATGATTTATTGCCAAGAGGAATTGTGTCTGTAACAACAACCTCTTTCAGGACACCTTCTTTAACAGCTTTTGACAGCCTTTCAACGGCAGGTCCTGAAAATACGGGATGTGTACATGTTGCGTAAACTTCAGTAGCGCCTCTTTCTTTTATTGCCTTTGCAGCGTTGACGATTGTTCCGGCAGTATCTATGATGTCATCAATGATGATTGCTTTCTTTCCCTTAACTTCACCTATGATGTTCATAACCTCTGCAACGTTTGGTTTAGGTCTTCTTTTGTCTATTATTGCAATTGGTGCGTTAAATACCTTTGCAAAGTTTCTTGCCCTGGCAACGCCACCAATGTCAGGTGACACGATAACTGTATCCTCTTCACTAAATCCGCGTCTTAAGAAGTAGTCTGCGAGGACAGGTCTTGCTTCAAGGTGATCAACAGGCAGGTCAAAAAAGCCTTCTACCTGTTTTGCGTGAAGATCAACAACAACTATGTGGTTAACACCGGCAACAGTAATAATGTCTGCAAGTAAACGTGCAGAGATGGGATCTCTTGGATTGACCTTTCTGTCTTGCCTTCCGTAAGCAAAATAAGGAATTACAGCCGTTATTCTTCCTGCAGAGGCTCTCTTGAGTGCGTCTGCAAGCAAAAGTAGTTCCATTATGTAGTCGTTGGAAGGACTGCACAAAGGCTGAATTATAAAGACATCGTCGTCTCTAACGCTTTCGTTAAGTACAACCTGAATTTCGCCGTCGCTGAACCTTCCTACCGTAACATTGGCAAGGGGAATTCCAAGGTGCCCTGCAACAGCTTTTGCAAGTTCTGGGTTTGCGTTTCCCGTAATCAGTTTTACCTGATTCATTGATACCTCCATCTATCCGATTAATTGTTTAAATTTCTTTACATTTTCTTCTATCTTTCCTTTAAACACAGCTGAACCTGCAACTGCAATGTCAACTCCGGCATTAATTATCTCAGAAATGTTGTCAAGCTTCACACCGCCGTCCATCTCTATTAGGAAGTTTAATTCTTTTTCCTCTCTCCACCTTTTGAGTTTTTTGACCTTTTCAAGTGTTTCGGGAATAAACTTTTGACCTCCAAAACCAGGATTGACGGACATTATTAGAACAAAATCAACAAAAGGAAGGATGTCTATTAAAAATTCTACCGGTGTCGCTGGGTTTATTACAACGCCTGCTTTATTTTCTAACTCTTTTATCATTGATACAGTTCTGTGAAGATGAATTGAAGCTTCAAAGTGAACAGATATCCAGTCAGCTCCTGCATCGGCAAAAGCTTTCACGTATTTTTCGGGCTCTACTATCATAAGATGAACGTCAAGAGGCTTATCGGTGACTTTTCTTATGGATTCTACAACACAAGGGCCTATAGTAATGTTTGGAACGAAACGGCCGTCCATCACATCAACATGAATGGCGTCTGCTCCTGCGTGCACAGCCTTTTTAATGTCTCTTTCAAGATTTGCAAAATCTGCCGAGAGTATGGAAGGAGCAAGTAGAGCCATTTGAAACCTCCAATAACTATTCTATATTAGATAGCCAGATACCTGAATTATAGATAATGTTTCAGTAGTATGACAGTCTTCGTCTAAAAATTTGTAGAAATGTTGGTGTTGATTATTGACACCAGAGAGGAAAATGCCTATATTATTCACCGTCAAGGTTCCCCGGTAGCTCAGCGGGTAGAGCGGGTGGCTGTTAACCACCAGGTCGCTGGTTCGAGGCCGGCCCGGGGAGCCATTTTTATAATATATAAATGAAGAACAATAAGGAAGTAGAGTAACATATCATCACATGTAATTACATATCACTCTTTCAAAATCTCAAGTCCTTCAATAAATATTAGAGTAATAATTTTGAAAAAAAAGTGGAACACCCTATAAAATTTCATGTCTTTAAGTTCTTGTGTGTCAACATTTTCAAAGCTCGTTGAAAAAAAGTGGAACGGTGTTTCACAAAAATTCAACGAAACTGATTTTATGGTTAATTATCTGAATACAGGATTTAGTTTGCACATGCAGTTTGGATGAGCAGGGCAGGCGGGTTCTTTTCCTTTTGGAAAAATTCCTTTTCCAAGTCCAAAGTCAATGTTAGCATATTTATCGCAGATGTCTTTTATTTTATGATGAGCGGGTAGTGTACGATATTTTGTGTAAGCTTGAGAAATGGGATAACCTCCTGGGGAACACCCCACAAATACCAACCCCAGGAGGCAAAAATGGAACTACAGAAGATTTTACCAGACCTAGTTAAGGAAGTGGTAAAGCAAACCTTAGAGTCAATCATGACGGCTGAAAGAGAAGTGTTTCTTAAAGAACATGGAGGAACAAAGAACGGCTTTTACGTTAGAAACTTAGATACTGTTATCGGTAAGCTTGAAAATCTGAGAATTCCAAGAGATAGAGAGGGAAAATTCAGAACAAAGTTGATAGAACCTTATAGAAGAAGAGATATCAATCTTGAAGACTTAATACTTGGGATGTTTGCCTCTGGTATGAGTGCAAGAGCAGTAGCCCAGGCTCTTGAAAGCGTGTTTGAACTTAAATACTCACCCTCAACCATAAGCAAAATATCGCAGGTAACCTTAGAGGAAATA
>NZ_MOEN01000043.1 GCF_001968985.1 Desulfurobacterium indicum
TGTAGTTCCATTTTTGCCTCCTGGGGTTGGTATTTGTGGGGTGTTCCCCAGGAGGTTATCCCATTTCTCAAGCTTACACAAAATATCGTACACTACCAATGGCAGCTTCACGATTTACACCGTGTTTAAACATGGAATGAAAACCGATAACAAGCTTTATGATCCCAAACACGGCTGCAATACTTAAAAATCCCACCGAAAAGACAATACCAAGTGCCGAAACGATCTTGTTATGACTCATGGCACCAGTAGCGGAAAATCCAACTGCTATCATCGTAAACGCAAAAATGAAAAGCATCTGACTTAAGCTGTTGTTGTTTTCCGTATCAAATCCACCAAAAGCAACTACCCTTGAAATAAAATCCATAAATATCTTCACACCGTAAACTCCAATAGCGAAGAAGGCAAGCAGGGCAAACGGAAATATGTATTCAACAACATTCCACAGGTGCGGAATGAATATAGCTCCAATCATAAAAAGCACGTTTACGGTCATGGCGTATGTGAGGGGAATCGCCATCAGTTGAACTTCAGCAGGAGATCTCTTAAGTTCTTCAAATTTCTTTGTTTTCTTAAAGTTGCTGTACTCCTTGATGTTCCAGAACAACAATCTAAAGTGTAGATAGGCGAAGAACGCAACACCGGCAACACCTACAACTACTACGAGACTCTGGAAAAGTGAACCACCTTTTAAAACGTTGATGAGCGTATCATATACAGGAATTGGATAACCCTTGTGGGGCGTTAAAAACATCAGATACATAAAAAAGGTTATAACTAGACCACCACTTCCAAGAGCAGCAAGATAGTAAAGGGGAGAATATTTCTCTCCTAAATTCTTTCTGAAACTCATACGTCACCTCTCTCACGTAATTTTTATACGTTCTATTAATATGTGCAACTATTAATAGATTGTCAAGATAGAATAAAAAGTGATATTAAAAACACATTGAAAAAATTTTTGTCCCAAAAATAAAAAGCGGGGAGCTAATGCTCCCCGATGCCCACATGTGAGAGGAGGTAACGGAGGTTACTTAGTGGCTACTTCTTTAAGCTGCTTTTCTATATCGTCCGGTGCCTGCTTTATACTCATAAAACCATGCTTACCAAACATTCCGAGGTAGGGCCAGCTGATGGCAATTCTAAACTTTCCGTTAAGAGCAATAGCTTTATCACCAACTACGAGAAGTTCATACGGAAGATGCGCAGCGTGACTGTGAGCATCTACTTCCGGAACATCAATGTGAGAAAGAATAAACTTATCTGCTGCCTGTCCCTGAGTAAATTCAACGCCAAAAAGTGTAGCTTTCGTTCCTGGAATGTCCACTCTATAAACCTTAGCAACTCCTGCCACTTTTGCTTTTAAGTTCTTTTCTATCTTCTGAACACCCTGAGCATGACTGTCATACTCTCCGAGTTCATAGAAATCATCGAACTTGGGCATACAGCATTTGTAGTTATAATCCCTCAAATCCTCAGCATCAATACCATTTTTCGCTCCGTATTCAAGTTTATCACCAAGCGCCACAGCAAGAGCCTTTTTAACAGGAGTGATATTGCCTTCCATTCTAAAAGCATTGAACCAATACTCAGGATTAGTATAGGAAACCTCCACCTTTCCGTTTCTATTTACAACAGCAACTCTCTCAACAGCTCCAAAAGCCCCATACTCGGTATTTTTAGCAAGTTTAAGAAGTTCAGGATTTGTAATAACTATAATACCAACATCTTTTTCAGGCATATAACTGCCCACAATTTGAAATCCAGCATCTTTTAATGCCTTTTCAGCAGACTTCATTCCCTCTTCAATCGTCTTTGCTTGAAGTTTACTCAGGATGAATGGTTGCAACTTCTCACCTGCAAAAGCACCGCTTACAAAAGCAAATAGTGCTACCACCACTAAAGTTAGTGTGCCAATCAGACGCTTCATTTTTAACCTCCTGGTGATTTTATACATCAACTTATATCATGGAATTTTGAAAGTGTCAAGATATTTGAATATACTAAACTATAACCAACGGTTTAAATCTCGTTTTAACGGTCCTTGACAACAATCAAATTCATACCTATAATTCATAATTAATGACGGTTACGAAATAAAATTATATAAAAGATATTGAAAAAATATATAATCAATTTTTGATTTTACGGGGAAAAAAGCGATGGATTTACAAGGAACAATAGATAATTACGAAAGTTTCATCAACATACTTCAATTTATAATGAATAGTTCCTCTGCAAAAAAGCTTATTTTACGCCGTTCCTGCGGAGAAGGAGAGGTTAATTATACGTTAACTTTCAAAGGTTATTTTCTATGCAAAATAGAAACAAATGATCCTGCTGTAATGGAGATAGAAAATCTTGAATCAAAGTTCAAAGCTATCTTCCATACCCTAATGTTATTTGAACACAGATGTATGAAATTTAAAGTAGAAGATACCAAGATAGCTGAAATTGATAAAAACTGTGTTGACGTTAAAAACTGCATAATGGACTTTTTAAAAACAATAGACGAAGTTTATCCCACTCTAAAGGAAAAACACATAACCCTCGATTCTGTTTTCACCCTGAATCCTGAATTCAACGCCTCTAAAGCCATTTCTTTATCGCCGCTTGCATTTAAACTTTTAGCAGCATTTGCCGACAGAAAACCAATAAAAGAATTCATCTGGAAATGCGGTGAACCGGAAAAAGTTTTGAAAGAGATGAAAAATCTTGTTGATATAGGATTTCTAAAACTTGAAAATGAAGAAAAAGATGTAGGCAACTTCACTGTTAGCAAAGAAGTGATGGAAAAATTTGAATCAGAACTTAAAAAGATTGTTGGCCCCATAGCCGATGTTCTTATAGATGGAGCAAAAGAAGAGTTGGGAATAGAAGGAACACCTACAAGGAAACAGTTGGTAACAATGATTGAAACAATCTCCGACCTTGCAGGAGATTATAAGGACAAAATTCTGGCACTTAAAAGGAGGTTTGAATGAAGAAAAAACTATTAAGGCTGATTCTTTTTGCCGACCTGCCAACGGAAATTGCGTTTACACTGCGGATGAGTTTATCGTTCATTTTAGTAGGCTTAATATTCATTTTCTCCGGCCACTACGTTGCTAAAAAGTATTTATCCAATGTTCCTGCTGTTTATGATGCTCTCAGAATGTATGATGTCCTGGTTGTTATTCTATCTCTTATTGTCGTTGGTTTAATCTTCCTTTACTCTAAAATTGTTGCTAAAGACTACAAACAAATTCAAGAAGGAATTGAAAAGTTAAGTGAAGGAGAGCTGGACTTCAAAATTGAGATTACCCCAATAGCAGATAGAGCTATTATAGAAATAGCAAAAGCAATTGAAAGACTGAAAGCTTCACTTAAAATATCCCTTAACCTTGCAAAAAGAGGAATAAGGGCGAAGTGACTATCACCTCGCCCTTACACAATTATTAATTAGTGGTGCTTTTTCTTCCTCTTTTCAAGTCTGTCAAGCGCTTCAAGAAAGGCAAGAGCCGAAGCCCTAACAATATCAGGATCAACTCCCCTACCGCTAACAGTCATTCCTTCAAACTCTATCGTGAGGAAAACTTCAGCAAGGGCATCCGTACCAGACGTTAAAGCCCTTATCTTAAAATCTTTAAGCTGTATCTCATCACCTATGTTAAGAGCATTTTTTATAGCCTTATAAGTAGCATCAACCGGACCGTTACCGACCGCAAGACCAAGCTTCTCACCGTGAGGCGTTTCTATTTTAACAGTAGCTGATGGAATTATACCTTCACCACTCACAGCTTGATTGTAAAGAAGACTGTAGTTTCTATCCCTTGTCCCTTCCTCAAGACCTTCAACAATAAGCTCAATATCAATGTCAAATATCTCTTTCTTCCTGGAAGCAAGTTCCTTAAATTTCTTAAACGCTTCTTTCAATTTCTCCTCTGAGAGCTCTATGCCCATTTCCTCAAGCTTCTTTCTAAACGCATGACTTCCTGAGTGCTTACCCAAAACAATCTTAGATTCTTTAAGTCCGATATCCTCGGGCTTCATAATTTCATAAGTTTCCCTCTTTGCAAGAACACCGTGCTGATGAATACCAGACTCATGAGCGAAAGCATTGTCTCCAACGATAGGTTTTGTTTTTGAAATGATAATTCCTGTAAGTCTACTCACAAGCTGAGATGTTCTGTAAATCTGAGTAGTATCTATGTCCGTATAAACTGGAAACTGGTCTTTTCTAACCTTTATAGCCATTACAATCTCTTCCATTGCAGCGTTACCTGCTCTTTCACCGATACCGTTTATAGTACACTCAACCTGTCTTGCACCCGCTTTAACGGCAAGCAGAGAATTAGCCGTAGCAAGCCCTAAATCATTATGACAATGAACACTTATTATAGCTTTATCTATATTTTTCACGTTCTCCTTTATTGCAAGAATTCTATCGTGCCACTCATCAGGAATAGCATAACCCACGGTGTCAGGAATATTAACAACTTTTGCACCTGCCTCTATAACAGCTTCAAGAATTTCATAAAGGTAAGAAAGTTCAGTTCTAACAGCATCCTCCGGTGAAAACTCAACTTCAGCTCTCCCTTCACTTATATCAATAATCATTTTAACAGCTTCAACAGCCCGTTTTAAAACCTCTCTTCTTGTCATCCTTAACTTATACTTAAGATGAATATCTGAAGTCGCTATGAACGTATGAATTCTCGGTTTTTCTGCATTCTTCAGGGCGTCCCAGGCAGCCTTTATGTCCGACTCAACCGCTCTTGCTAGAGAACAAACCGTTGAATTTTTCACTTCGTTGGCTATTCTTCTAATAGCTTCAAAATCGGCAGGTGAACTTATCGCAAATCCAGCTTCTATTATGTCAACCCCAAGCTTCTCAAGCTGCTTTGCTATCTGAACTTTTTCATCAACGGTAAGGTTAACTCCCGGTGTCTGTTCTCCATCTCTTAAAGTGGTATCAAATATATAAAGCTTCTCCAATTCCACGACCGCCTCCTATATTTGTAATCGGTTATCGTTTAATATTATAGTTTACAGGTGTCTTTTTCAAGAAATATCAGATTAAGATGATAGAATAAGGTCCGATTTCTATGTAAGGAGGTTTATAATTGGAAGTACAAAAAGCAATCCTGAAAACTCTGATAGAAGGAAACAACCGTTGGGTTAGTTCACACGATAAATTCTACTTTGAACCTTTTATAGAATGTCAACATCCCTTAATAACTATGGTAAGCTGCTCTGATGCAAGAGTCCACTCAACAATATTTTTTGAAGATCCAACAGACAAAATTTTTCTTGTAACAAATATCGGAAACCAAATAGCACCGTCAAAAGGTTCAATAGATTTTGGCGTCTACTGCTTGAAAACACCGATTCTCCTGATTCTGGGCCATACAAAATGCGGAGCAATAAAAACTGCTTTAAATGATTACTCATCTGTACCGAGAGACACAAAAAACACCCTTGACCATCTCCACATACCTCTTTCAATGGTGAAAAGAAGCGATAATTTTGAAAAGATGTGGCTTGAAGGTGTTGAAAAAAACGTTGACTACCAGGTATCAGAAGCCATGAAAATGTACGGTCACATCGTAGAAAGTGGAAAGTTGACAATTATAGGTGCCGTTTATGACTTTACAAACGCATACGGAAAAGGATACGGCAGGGTAATTATAAGGAATATCAACGGTAAAAATGATAAAACCCATATCAAAAATCATCCGATACTTAAAAACCTACCAGAAAAGATAAAAGAAAAGGCTCTATTGTGAACATTATACGGAGATGTTTACTCTACCTGAAAGTTTTAACCTTACGGCCTCTATCTGACTTTTATCAGGCGGTTTTTCTAATCTATAAGAGACAGCAACAGGAATAAACCCTGCAGAAAGCAGCTTATTCTTTAACTGCTCATCAAGAAGCTTAAGTTTACTTAAAATCCTCTCATCCTCTGTTAAAAAGTCAACAGAAACTTCGTTATTTATAACAAAAATAGAAACAAACACAGAAATACCTTTCCTGCTAAGGTAGTGTACGATATTTTGTGTAAGCTTGAGAAATGGGATAACCTCCTGGGGAACACCCCACAAATACCAACCCCAGGAGGCAAAAATGGAACTACA
>NZ_MOEN01000044.1 GCF_001968985.1 Desulfurobacterium indicum
TGAGGCTAAGGAAGAACTTCAGGATATGTTCTCCAGGAGGTACTCCTAATGGTTTACACAAAATTATTGACACAACCTTTGAAAAATATGGAGCTTTTAATTTAAACTTAAACCAAATTGCGAAGGAATATTTAGGAAGGTTCTCTATGTGTTTTTGAAGTTTTTTAAAGTCTGTATAAATTCCAGATATTTGTTCTATTTTTTGAATATTACTATCATTATTAAAATTTATATACTTATTTTCTTTCCCCAATTACTTCATTTTTTAACCAATTTAAAGGAAAATCTTTTAATGTTTCATTAGATTTATAATCTTTTAACTTTTTTGCTAATTGGTTTTCACAACAATTTCTTCTATTTCCAGCTTCTACACAATTATTTATTTCTTTCTTTAGAAACTTAAATTCTTCTAAAAAGATATCTTTATTATTTCTATTCAAATACCAATTTTGCTTACTTTTGAAAAGATAATTTTCTATTTTTTCTTTATTTTTTGGTTTAAAATAATATTTACAATAAGCTACATATTCAGCTAAATTTTTAATTTTTTCTAGATTTATTTCTATTAAAGCCTCAAACTTATTCATTACTTCCACCTTCCAAGTTTAATAAACCAGAAATAGATAGAAAACCACCTTTAAGTTTTCCCTGTTCTTCGTAAATGTATGGAAGTATTTTAGAACCTTGAGGTAATAAATTTTTATCATTGGGTGGGGCTTTTGTTGTTCCAAATATCTTATGTCTCTCTTCAGTATCTGTATTAAACTTTTCCCTTTCTTTAGATTTTATTTTTAATAGTTCTTTTATTAAATCAACTTCTTCATTTTCTTTTTTTGAATCATTATTAGGTTCTATATTTTTTAATAGTTTTATTTTTTTATCTCTTTGAGTTAAACAACCAAAATCTGAGATATTACTATCTATGAAATCCCTAAACTTTTTATTATTCACTAAATCACTTATTTCATTAAATTTAAATTCCTCATATTTTGAAATATCCACATCACTGTCTCCATTTTTAACTTTTTCAATTTTTAATCTCCCATAACCTATATTCCACTTACCACCCCAAAAACCATATTTATCCATAAAAGTTAAAAGAGGATAAAAAATACTTTCTAAAATCTTTTCTTCTACATTGAAAATTACAGAAAATTCTCCCTGATATGAGGGTTTTCCGAAATACCAGTTTTTGTTAGGAATAATTTTTCCAGCAGGTTTTCTTTTAAAATTATTCTTAAAGAATTCAACTTGATTAATTTCTATTAAACTTTTCCAATTAGTAGCCCCAAAAATTATTGATGGTAAAGGTATTCCTTGCTCTAAAAGACATTTTATTTTTGCCTCAAAAGAATTTCCTTTTTCTAATAAGCAGTCTTTAAAATTCTTCCTATTAACTTCCTTTTCAAATCTACCATTATTAAAATCTTTCTCATCACAAATTCCTGAGAAATAGCAAATAACCTCAAACCAAAATCTTAAACTTCCAATTAAAGAAGATGGACGAATTTTATTGTTATCTTGCCAAGCATCTCCTGTCCATAAAGGAGTTAACGTATTAAAGGTAACCTTAATTTCTTCTTTCATTACATTCCTCCGAAACTGCGACCATACCAAATCCCTGGGAGTTGCGGGCGCCGATACCAGTTGAAAGAGCTATTTTTATAATTTCTGGTGGTGCTTCTATTTGAAATTTCCCATCCCATGCTTCTATCACGAAATTGTTTTTGTAGTATGTTATTATTTTTTTGTATTTGGTGCCTTCCACAGGTTTTATCAATATTTCAGCATTTTTGTTGCCTGTGATTACGGCTACCTTTTTTCTGAGGTTTTCTTCAAGAAGTTTGTAGAATTTTTCTTGATAAGGATTGTAGTACATTGTTTTCCGATTCAGCGATTCGTGAACAGTTATGGGTGAGATGGTTTTTAAGATAGTTTTGGTTGATGTAACTGGTTCTTTTATAGTTTCTACGCTTTTTAAGGAAATAAAGTTTCTGTGAAGTCTCAGGTTTTCTTTTTGTATAAGTTCTACGGCGATGTTCTGGAGAATGTGTGTGTCTATAGCTGATATGTATATATGAAACGATGGGCTGAAGATAATTTTCTTTTCTTTTTTGAGGATTTTTTTTCTTCCGTATATTTTAGAGAATGTTATGAGTTTAAAGATTTGATTTCCATACCTGTATCCTTCATTATGGAGAAAGTCTGCAAATGGCTTTGCAAGATTGTTATAAATGAAACCTTGAAGGATGTAATTGTAATGAATTGGAAGCTCTACATTTTTCTCAGCTTCAAAAGTTAGTTTTAATTTCACCATACCCCCTATGATTGATGCTACTCATCAACAGAAATTTTATCTAAAAATTTTTTAAAAATCAATAAAGTCAGATAAGTTTTGAGTGAAATTTTAAAAACAAAGGTCATCTTTTGTTTAAAGCCTTTTAATGATAGGATTCTCTTGTTCTATTTTTGAAAATACGGATTTTACGTTGCTTTCCGTAGTAAAGGATTTCCGCTGTAAAACAAGCTGCAAGAATTATTATGGATGTGATAAATGTTTTTGGGCTGTTTCTAAATTGATATAAAAGGATTTCTATTGCTACAAATGTTATTACAATTAAATTGAAAAAGACAAGACCTTTCCTGCCTTCTGCTTTTTGAAGTTCAATAAGTTTGATATGAGAAAAGAGAACAAAAATATAAAGGATTGTTGTGACAAGGCTAATTATTGAAGCTACAGATGTTATATCGAATAAAAGTGCAAATAGGAGGGCAAGAGTACAGGTTATATATAGTCCGAAATGTTCGCTCATCCATTCTCTTTTGAGCTGTTTTTTGGGGTGGGGAATATAACCTTCTTTCATTAATGCGTATGCTGCATTTGCACCGCTATATAGAGTTGCGTTTAAAGCAGAAGATATACTTATAAGTGCTCCGATACTTAACAGCATAAATCCGAATTTGCCAAGTGTTGGTTCTGCTGCTACGGCGAGTGCATTTTCCTGATATTTAACAAGTTTCCATGCAGGAACAGCACCGAGGGCAGAAAGAGATACTAAAACATACACGATGATTACTGTGATAATACTGATATAAATAGCTCTCGATACGTTTTTCTCTGGATTTTTTATGTTTTCACTTGCGTTTGTTATGAGGCCGAAGCCCATGTAAGAGAGAAAGAAGATTACAGAAGCGTTGAGGATTCCTCTTATTCCTTGTGGTGAAAAATTAGGTTTAATGTAAGATGAATTGAAAGATGCAAGTCCTGCAACAATGAACAGTAAGAGTATAAGTAATTTTGTAAGCACTATCCAGAATTCAAGCTTTCCTACGGCAGTACTGCCACCGAAATAGTTAAGTGCACCGAATAAGGCTATTATCATCACGATAACAAAGCTTTTTAAGGCATTACTTAGATGTAATAGAGGGAGAAAGTATCCTGCAAAGCTTATAGCAAAAAGGGATATAGAAACGACGTAGCTTGTCCACATCAGAATGCTTAAAGTCCCAGTAATAGGATTGTTGCCAAAAGCTTTTTCAACAAAAGCAACAGGTCCTGCATTTGAGACAATTTTTGTTCCAAGCTTTGCATAAGAGTACCCCACCATTAGAGCATAGAGACCGCTAAGCAGGAAGGCAAAAGGAAGGTCCGTTCCTGCCGTTTTTACTCCGACACCGAATATTGAAAAAATACTGGCACCTATCATTGTTCCAACGGCAAGAGAAATTGCCTGTATGGGAGTTAGTTTCTTTTCCTTCATTCTCAACCTCCCTTAGAAACTTATTTTAACACCGTTTTCTAATGTTTTTTACTCTTAACAAATTCTTTAAAGAAATAGTGGTACCTTTCTCGCAGGTAAAACACTTTTAACGGGAGGTTTGTATGAAGGGCGTTAAGACACTTACAAGAAGAGGGTTTGTTCGTTTCTTATTTGCCTTCTTCGCGTGTATTCTTGCTTTTCCGCCGGCTATTGTTCATGCTGGTGTGAAAAAGGTTAAGTACGTTTTCCTGTTTATCGGTGACGGAATGGCTTTCCCACAAAGAATGGCCGCTCAAAATTATAAGGGAGAAAAGCTGCTGATGAACAAGTTTCCTGCTCAGGGAATGACAACGACTTATGCGGCAAACAGGTTTATCACCGGTTCTGCAGCTGCTGTTACTGCTATTGCGTGTGGTCATAAGACGGATATAGGTATGATAGGTATTACACCTGACGGAAAGGTTATTAAGAGTATTGCAGAACTTGCAAAAGAAGATGGTAAAAAGATAGGGATTATTACTTCAACATCTCTTGATCATGCTACGCCTGCAGGATTTTATGCTCATGTACCCGATAGGGATATGTATTATGACATAGAGATTCAACTTGCTAACAGTGGTTTTGATTTCTTCGGCGGTGGAGGTTTTAAAGATCCTACCAATAAAAGACACAACAGCAGGCATTATGTTGGCAATGCTCTTGACTACATGAGAAGTCACGGTTACACAATTATAAACTCTAAAGAAGCTTTTGAAAGGCTTCATAAAGGTGATGATAAGGTAATAGTAATAAATCCAAGACTCCAGCCGGGTGATTCACTTCCTTATAGAATTGATCAAACTCCTGCTGATATTACACTTGCTCAACTAACAAAGAAGGCAATCGAACTTCTCGATAATCCGAAAGGATTTTTCATAATGGTTGAAGGCGGGAAAATTGACTGGGCTTGCCACGCAAACGATGCGGTTACATCTATCAAGGATACTCTTGCACTTGATGAGGCCGTTAAGGTTGCTTATGACTTTTACAAGAAACATCCTGATGAAACACTTATTGTTGTAACGGCTGACCATGAAACTGGTGGTTTGAGCCTTGGATTTGCTGGAACCAAATATGCAAGCTATTTTGGCGTTCTGCATCTTCAGGATATGTCTTATCAAAGATTTACCAATGATATAGTAAAGCCTCTCAAGAAAAAAGGATATGTAACTTTTGATGATGTTAAACCTCTTATAACAAAGCATTTCGGATTGAAATTTGAAGGAGATTCTTCCGATCCTCTTGTTCTTAAACCGTATGAAGTTGCTCAGCTTAAAATTGCTTTTGAAGATAGCATGAAAAACGCAAGGGGCAAGCATGACCCGTATAAATATCTCCTTTACGGTGGATATGAGCCTTTGACAGTTACCATAACCCATATCCTTGACCACCATGCAGGTCTTGGATGGACATCTTACAAGCATACTGGTGTTCCTGTTCCGACTTCAGCTGTTGGAGGGTAGTGTACGATATTTTGTGTAAGCTTGAGAAATGGGATAACCTCCTGGGGAACACCCCACAAATACCAACCCCAGGAGGCAAAAATGGAACTACAGAAGATTTTACCAGACCTAGTTAAGGAAGTGGTAAAGCAAACCTTAGAGTCAATCATGACGGCTGAAAGAGAAGTGTTTCTTAAAGAACATGGAGG
>NZ_MOEN01000045.1 GCF_001968985.1 Desulfurobacterium indicum
TGAGGCTAAGGAAGAACTTCAGGATATGTTCTCCAGGAGGTACTCCTAATGGTTTACACAAAATTATTGACACAACCTTATCAAAAGGCATTAGTTCTTCGATGTTTCCTGTTTCAATAGCTTTTTCGGCAGCTTCGAAAAATTTTTCAAGATTCATTCTTTTTCCTCTAAAAGGATAGTTTTATTCCTGCGAATATGCTTCTTCCCGGTTCGTTGTATCCGTAGGCAAGTTGATAGTTTTTGTCTGTTAGATTAAATAGTTTTATGTAACCTGATAGATGTGTGTTTATTTTGACAAGCATGTAACAGTTGTATATGGTGAAGGCGGGTAGAGTTACCTGTGTTGCAGGCCATGTGTTGAAGTCATAGTCTTCCCGTTTGCCGTAATGAATTGCCATGAAAGTGATAGTTCCTTTGTTTAGATTTTTTGTAAAGGAAATTTTATACATGTTTTTCGGTAGTCTTAGTGTAGGATTCCATGAAGTGCCGTCATACCATATGGAATGGGTATGGGTATAGGAAACTTTTACTTTTGAGTTTAAAGGAAGTTTTACCATTACAGAAGATTCCGAGCCTTCGGTTTTTCCTTCTTTCCCGTTTGTATAGGTAAGATAACCTTTAACAGGGTCGTAGGTTGTTGTTATTACGTCGGTAGTTTTTGTCTTAAAGTAGCTTATGCCTGCAGTACCGTATTTTCCCAATCTTTGTTCCAGTCCTGCTGTTAAGCTTCTGCTTTTTTCCGGTTTCAGGTCTGGGTTTCCATAAAAGTTCCAGTTTGGATATTCTCCATAAAGTTGATCTATTGAAGGTGCTTTAAAGCTTTTACCATATTGGATTTTAAAAAGTGTTCTTGAGGATTTAACAGTGTAACTTCCGGCTAACTTGTATGATGTGAATGTTCCAAAAGAGGAGAAATGGTCTTTTCTTATTCCTGCTAAAATGTTTAGATTTTTCAGTTTTATATAACTGTTTAAAGATGCTGAATCTGTTTGTTGGCTTTTGTCAGAATAGCTTGTAGTATCTGTCACATCTACTCTGTGGTTAATTGACGGCATTATTGTTAAAAGGTCTGAAAGCTTTGTTTTAAGATTTAAGTCGGCATAGTAGGTGCTTCCGGAGTAGTATGTTTGAGAATCAGAATCATAGTCGGTAAAATTTCTCTGGGACTGTGAAGTGCCAAGATTAATGCTGGCAATAGTTTTTGGAGATAGTATATATTTCCCGTTGAAGGTTGCTGTTAGTTTGTGGTATTTTTCAAGTCCGTTGTCGTATTCACTTTCTCCGCTTTTATAGTTAAAGTAACTTTCTATTTTAATATTTTGGTTTAAAAGAGATGAAAAAGTGTATCCAATATCTTTGTAATTTGAGCTTTCTTTGTCTCCGTCGCTTTTTATGTCGTATCCATCTGTTCTAAAGTCTGTGTAGAAAAGGTCAAATAGAGTATTTTCCTTCTTGAATCCTACCTTTACGGTTCCTTTTTTTGTGTTGTAAGATCCGTATTCAAGGTTCACAAGATTTTTTCCCTCAGGTTTTGTAATTATGTTTATAACACCGGCAACGGCCTGAGAGCCATAAAGAGCACTTTGAGGTCCTTTTAAAATTTCTATTATTTCTACGTCGGATAGATTTAGAAGAGAGAGATCTACTGTTCCGTCAGGTGTTGACGGATCATTAACGGGGATACCGTTTATCAAAAATAGAATGTATTTTTTATCAAGGCCGTAAATGTAGATGTTGGATACCTGTCCCCAGCCGTTGTCTGAAACTGCTATGCCTTCTGCTGTTTTAAGAACATCTTCTATACTTTTCACTTTCCATTTTTCTATATCATTTTTTGTTATTACAATTACGTTGTCGCCTGTTTTCTCTTCACTGAGAGGGATTTTTGTGCTTACTACAGTAACTGATGGAATTTCCGCTTTTGATGGAATTGAAGTTACCGAAGCAACAATTATGAGACTTGTGATTTTTAGTAAATTTTTCATACAGCCTCTCCTCCTCTATATTAAAACTTGCTGTCTTTTGTTTATTTTTACAATTTTGACTGGACAGTCATAAACAGATGTAAGAAATTGCTCTGTTACACCGGTACTTGGTACTATCTTCCCTTCTTTTATTCCAACAATAGAATCAGCTGTGTTTAAGATAAAATTTAGATCGTTTGATACAATTATAACAATTTTCCTTAATCTTTTCATCTTTAAGACGAAACTTTTGAATTCTTTTAACACTACAACGTCAAGGAAAGCACTCGGTTCGTCCAGAAGGACGACTTTCGGATCGATGATTTCAAGTCTTGCAAGGAACAGTCTGACTTTTTCTCCACCGCTGAGAGTTGATAAAGATTGATGTTTTTGCTTTTTTAGATTGTATTTTTCAATTGTTCTATCTATTTTTTTTAGGGATGTTTGCGTTAGTTTGGCGGTTGTTTCCAATATTTCCTTGACTGTCAGAGATGATACCGGGAATTCTTGGGGAAGTAGGTTTATTTTTTTTATTCTTTCGCTTCCCGGTAGATTTTTGATTTCTTTTCCGTTAAGGATAATTTCTCCGCTGTATTTTAAGAATCCTGAAATTGCTTTTAGTAGTGTAGATTTACCGCTTCCATTTTTTCCAACTATGCCTGTTATTTCTCCTGCTTTTACTTTGAAAGAGATACCTTTTAAAATGTTTTTGTATTTTACATTGCTTATTTCAAGCAAGATTCTTGTTCCTCCAGAGGATGAATATGAATGCCGGAGCTCCTATTAGAGCTGTTATTGTGCCTGCCGGTATGTCGTAGCTTTCGAAGACAGTTTTTATAATTAGCTCTGCCAGGATAAGGGCACTTGCTCCGGAGAAAATGGCAAAGATTAGCAGTTCACCTGTTTTTCTGATTTTAAGTAATCTTCCCAGGTGTGGTATGACTATACCTATAAAACCGATTATTCCCGTTTGAGAAACGATTATAGCTGTGAATACGGAACTTAAAAGCAGGTATATTATTCTTTCTTTTTCGGGACTTACTCCCGATAGATAAGCAAACAGGTCTCCCAGTGATAGTGCGTCTATTCGTTCTGCGCTTTTTGAAAAAATGAACACCAGAAGGAATGGCAGCAAGAAGAGGAAAAAACTTTTTTTTAAAGATAAAACAGGAATGAATCCTAATAGAAAAAAGAGGATGGAAGGTGATTGTTGTGGGTTTTTAATGGCTGTTGTTATCACTATTAGAGATGATAAGGTTGCGTTGACTCCGACTCCAAACAGAATGAGCTTTAATTTGCTTTCAAGGATTTTGCCCGATAATGCCAGAGCTGCAATTGTGAGTAGCCCTCCTATTAGAGCACTTGTTTCCGGATTTATATTAAATGTGTATCCTATCACGGCTCCCAGAGCACTTCCTGCGGAAACTCCAAGTATGTAAGGATCGGCGAGTGGATTAGAAAGGACATTTTGAAATACAACTCCTGACATCGATAGAATGCTTCCTGCTGCAAATGCTGTTAGAAGTTGTGGGATTCTGATAATTTTTATGATATTTCTGTCTGGGAATCCGAGGAGAAGGAAACTTATGGAAGAGAGAAAAAGCAGTGTTGCAGAAAGTTTTATTTTTTTTGACAAACCTTTTCCTCCAGCTTTTCTATTCCTTTTATAATATATGGTCCCGGTTTTAAAAGATATTTACTGCTTATGTGTATGGATTTTGCCCGAAGATGCTTGAATATGGAATTATCATTATTTGTTGAGATTAAAATGATAATGTCAGGTTTATGTTTGAAGATGAATTCGGGAGAAATGGTTTTGTATGTTCCGTTTCCGGCTATATTAACCGCCCCCGCGTCTTTTATTATTTCTCCTAAGAAAGTTTGATTTCCTGCCGTGTATATGGGGTTTACCGAGAAAACCATAAGCACTTTTTTGTCTTTTATACATTGCGAAAGTTTCTTTTCTTCTTCTTTGTAACTTTTTATAAAAGTTTTCGCTTTTCCTCTGCCGTTGTTGCTCAGGATATTTCCAATTTTAACTATTGCATCTGCAATGTCCTGTATCGTTGTGATTTTAAATGTCATTACCGGAATTTTAAAAATTTTTATTGTTTCTATCGTTGATTTTGGATTGCCGTTCATTGCAAAGACAAGATCAGGATGGAGTGATACAATTTTTTCCAGGTTGGGATTGATGATACCGCCTATTTTTTCTTTTTTTTCTGCTTCTTTCGGAACCGTGCAGTATCTTGTGTTCGCTATAAGTTTTTTTCCGTTGCCGGTGAAAAAGATGATCTCCGTTAGGGCTGGCGATAGGGAAATTACTCTCTGGAAATTTTGAGCCCAGGCGCTAACTGAGAGGATTAGGAAAATAAGGAGCATTCTCATCTTTTTAATCCTTGAGATGGCGGAGAGGGCGGGATTCGAACCCGCGGTACCGGTTTTAGCCGGTACAACGCCTTAGCAGGGCGCCGCCTTCAGCCAGCTCGGCCACCTCTCCGTGATAATCTTTATAAGAACATGGTGAGCCGCCCAGGACTCGAACCTGGGACCTACGGATTAAAAGTCCGTTGCTCTACCAACTGAGCTAGCGGCCCATTAGTGGCGGAGGGGGAGGGATTCGAACCCCCGGAGGGCTGGTTAGGCCCTCAGGTGATTTCAAGTCACCCGCCTTCAGCCAGACTCGGCCACCCCTCCAAAAAGGTGCGAATAGAAAGATAGGTTTTTTCTGCTTAGATGTCAAGATTTGTTCAAGTTCAATACATGGTGGACACCTTGATAACTTCTAATATAGTCCCGAAACTTCTCAGCGGGGGTCTTAAATCCAAGAGCCTGGTGAGGTCTGATGAAATTATAAACTCTAATGAACTCAAAGAGTTTTTTGGTCATTTCAACAACTGAAGGTTTTGTTTCCTCTATCATCCACAGCTCACTTTCTATCGTCTGAATAAATCTTTCTACGTGAGCATTGGTCTTTGGGGATCTTGGATAGCTGAAATAATGTTTTATTCTTTTTCCTTTAAGGTATTTGTCTAACTCTCCCAGAAATTCACTACCGTTGTCGGTTTGAACGTTTTCTATCTTGAAGGGAAAGTATCTCTCAAGTTCCTGGAAAAACCGTGGTTGTGTCAATAATTTTGTGTAAACCATTAGGAGTACCTCCTGGAGAACATATCCTGAAGTTCTTCCTTAGCCTCA
>NZ_MOEN01000046.1 GCF_001968985.1 Desulfurobacterium indicum
TGAGGCTAAGGAAGAACTTCAGGATATGTTCTCCAGGAGGTACTCCTAATGGTTTACACAAAATTATTGACACAACCCAACTCAAGTTTATAACCATAATCACCATCATAACCAAAACCACTACATGGAGCATCAACAAAACTTGCAAGCCCTACCCTTAAATCACTTATCTTCGTTTTAAGTGCATTCACAATTGCTTCTGTGTTATTCTGCCATGTAAAAAGGTCATCACCAAAACTTCCACTCAAATCAACAAGCCACAAAACATTATATTGCTCCCCTATAGAATGGGACACAATCAAAGTTTAGGAAAATCCATCTACAGGAGGGGAGCATGAGCCGTAGAAACTTTGATCCAGACACAAAAGTTGCCATTGTTCTCGAAGGACTAAAAGGAAATACCACAATAGCTGAAGTATGTAGGAAATACCAAATAAGCGAAACCCTCTACTACAAATGGCGTGATAAGTTCTTAGAAGGAGGGAGAAGAGCCTTCATCTCCCCTGAAAACGATAGGATAAAAGAACTCGAAAAGAAAATAGAAGAACTTGAAAAAATCATAGGTCGCCAGACCGTTCAAATAGAGATTTTAAAAAAAACCTTTTAGATGACCAAGTAGAGAGGATAAAAAAGGCAATGGAATTGTCGAAGGACTACCCTATAACCCTTGTGCTTAAGACGTTAGGAGTGAAAAAGAGTACCTATTACAGGCATATCAAGAAGAAAAGTTTATCTATAGAGCCGAAGAAGGAGGAAGGGCTTAACACCAAGCTTTTAGAAGAGATAAAAACTATTCTCAAAGAACACCCATTCTGGGGATATAGAAGAGTATGGGCATATTTGAGATATGTACGGAATTATCGTGTAAATCGGAAGAGGATTTACAGACTAATGAAAGAGGAAGACCTACTCTAGAAGAAGAAATTGACTCTCAAAGCCAAGAGAACTCCCAAGAAAAAGCCGAAGGCTACAAAGCCGAGGGAAATACTTGGGATAGATGGCACAAAGTTCTGGATAGAGAGACTTGGGTGGGCAAACCTGATAATAGTGATTGACTGGTACACGAAAGAGATACTTGGATATGAGATTTCCCTAAGAAACAAGAGTAGTCAATGGATAACTGCTCTGCAAGAAGCACTTTTCAACGGTTATCCTGAAGGAGCCAGGGGTAAAGGGATAAAACTTGTCAGCGATCATGGGAGTCAACCTACGAGTAAAAGCTTTATGAAATTCTGTTCAGAACTTGGGATAAAGCAGATATTTGCAAGCTATAACAATCCGAAGGGAAATGCTGAGACTGAAAGGATGATAAGGACTATTAAGGAAGAAGTTATCTGGGTTCATGAGTTTGAGAGTTTGGATGAAGCAAAGGAAAAGATAAAGGGATTCATAGAGTTTTACAACAGGGAGTACCCTCATTCAGCTATTGGCTATAAATCTCCTTCTCTCTGTTTCAGGGAATGGATAGAAAGAGAAGGAGGAAAAAAAGTTGCATAGGGAACTCAACAAATTTTCTGAAATTTTTGTCTTGATTTTTGGGGAGCAGTACAACATCCACACCAACATCACCTGTCTCCGGATCCGGTAGATCAACAGTTACCGTCTTTGCAACTGTCACACCAGGAGAAAGAGAAACCGTTACTGTTGCATTTGAACCCTCAGGAATACTTACACTTTCCCCGCCTCCACCACAACTTCCAAAAATAAAAGCTGCAGATGCAGCTACGGCTAAAAGTTTATAACGCATAGCTCCTCCCCAAGATAGTATTTTAAACGATACAGATTTTATTTATATCGCTATTTTTTAATATATACTCTAAAGTAAAAAAAGAAAACCCGATAAATTACCCTCCAAAAGATTTTAAACATAGATTATTATTTCAACACAAAAGATTAAGGAGGCTCTACAATGATTATCGTTGCTCTTGACTTTCCCGATACAGGAATTGCGCTTGAAACAGTTGATAAACTTAAAGGAAAAATCAGAACATTCAAAGTTGGACTTGAACTATTTTTAAGAGGTGGATTCAACATTGTAAGGGAAATTCATAACAGAGGATGCGGTGTTTTTCTCGATTTAAAGTTTCACGACATTCCTAACACCGTATGTGGAGCAGCAAAAGTAGCAATAGAGAATGAGGTTTTCATGTACAACGTTCACACCCTTGGCGGATTTGAGTTTCTAAAAAAGATAGCAGATTTTAACAGGGAATACGCCGAAAAGATGGGGGTAAGAAGGCCTCTACTGATTGGTGTTACTATTTTAACCAGCATGGACAAAAACGATTTAAGAACAATAGGAATAGAAAAGGACATTGAAAGTGAAGTATTAACACTTGCCGAAATAGCTAAAAAAGCGGGGCTTGATGGCGTTGTATGTTCACCGAAAGAAATAAAACTCATAAAAGAGAACTTTGGAGAAGGTTTTATAACCGTAACACCCGGTATCAGACCGGAATGGGCGGCAAAAAATGACCAGAAAAGAGTTATGACTCCTTCTCAGGCAAAACGTGCCGGAACAGACTTTATTGTCGTGGGAAGACCGATAACGGCGGCGGAAAACATGGAAGAAGCAGCAGAAAGGATACTTAAAGAACTTGAAACGGTATAATTAAAAAAAATTAGTTTTAGAGGAAAGGGATGAAAACATTTAAACATCACATGCCAACAAAAGTAATATTTGGAAGAAAAACATTTCTAAAGCTGAAGGACGAATGTGAAAGTGCCAAGCTTGACACTTCAAAAATAGCTGTAATATGTGGAAAATCGGCACTCCATCACGGCTATGCCGACTTTGTGAAAAAACAGTTTGAAAACGTTGAAATATTTGACGATGTGATGTCTGATCCATCGGTAGAGCTTGCAAAAGAACTCACAGAAAAAGTAAAAGACTTTAACCCTTCCCTCATTGTGGCAATTGGAGGGGGAAGTGCCATCGACCTTGCAAAAGTTATTTCCGGTTTATTAAACAATGAAGGAGATGTGGAAGAATTTATCGGAGTACCTGAGTGTTTTAAAAATCCAGCTGTTCCCCTCGTTGCTGTACCAACAACAAGTGGTTCAGGCTCAGAAGTAACACCCTACGCTGTACTCACAAATAAAAAGGAATGGAAAAAAGCACCTCTTATAAGTAGCTATCTTTTTCCTGTAATCGCAATTGATGACCCTGAACTTACAGTAACCATGCCGTCCCACGTAACGGCAAATACGGGCATAGACGCACTTACCCACTGTATGGAAGCTTTAGTTTCCAAAAGAGCAACTCCAATATCAAAACTCTATTCCCTTGAAGGTATTAAGCTAATAACAAAATATCTACCGCGGGCTTTTGGAAATCCACGAGATATAGAAGCAAGAGAAAAAGTTATGCTTGGAAGCATGTTCGGAGGAATGGCAATAACAGACGCGGGGGCAGGTCTTGTCCACACATTGGCACATATCCTTGGCGTCATGTATGACATACCCCATGGACTTGCAAATGCAATGTTCCTATCGGCAGTTCTTGAATTCTACGGACTTTCTGCAAAAGACGAACTACTATCCATCGGCAGAGCTATGGAAATAGAAAGCAGTAACATTTACGAAATAGTGGAAAAAATAAAAGAATTCCTGAGATTTTTTGGTAAGCCAGAAACACTTAAACCGCTTGGTGTAAGCGAAGACGACATAAGCAGCTTCGTATCACTTGCAATGGCAAAGAAATTTTTGATGACAAATCTTCCAAGAATACCATCAGAAAAGGATATTCGTACTATTCTCGAAAAATTACTCAAAAACAGTTGACACCTATGAAAAATAATCCTATATTTTCTGCTACGCAAGGCAGTTGCGGGAGTGGCGGAATCGGCAGACGCGCTGTCTTGAGGGGGCAGTGCCCTTACGGGCGTGCGGGTTCAAATCCCGCCTCCCGCACCATTTCGCTTCAACAATAATCTCTCTTATTAAAAACTACAAGCTCGGCGTATAAAGCTGGCTAAGAAAGTCGGTCCGCCTATAACTTTAAGCTTAGTTGTGTTGCAACTTCTCGGTGATTCTCAGAAAGAGATATCTTACCTTTGCAAACATAGAAATATTCATAAATAACAGTCTTACCTATTCTACATTTTACTGTATTCATAATTTTACTATCTCCTTAGATCTTCTAACATCTGAAGCATTCTAAAAAATGGATTTCCAAGGTCGTTGGTCAATTCTTTTGCTTTTCTCCTCAATTCATCTATACAGGTAGTTACGATATTTTGTATAAGCTTGAGAAATGGAGTAACCTCATGGGGAACACCCTACAAATACCAACCCCAGAAAGCAAAAATGGAACTACGAAAGATTTTACCAGACCTCGTTAAGGAAGCTGGAAGAGAAGTGTTCCTTAAAGAAAACGGAGGAACAAAGAACGGTTTCTATGTCAAAAACTTAGATACTGCCATTGGAAAGCTAAAAACCTGAAAATTCCAGGGAAGGAAGGTTTAAAACTAAGCTGATAGAACCGGGCAAAAGGAGAGACATCAACCTCAAGGACTTAATCCTTGGAATGTTTGTCTTTTGTTTGAGTGCAAGAGCAGTAGCACATACATCTAAGAGTGTATTTGAGCTTAAATACTCGCCTTCAACGATTAGTAAGATTATAAAGTAAATTTAGAAGAAATAAACCGTCGGTTAGGGTTGTGTCAATAATTTTGTGTAAACCATTAGGAGTACCTCCTGGAGAACATATCCTGAAGTTCTTCCTTAGCCTCA
>NZ_MOEN01000047.1 GCF_001968985.1 Desulfurobacterium indicum
TTGCTTTACCACTTCCTTAACTAGGTCTGGTAAAATCTTCTGTAGTTCCATTTTTGCCTCCTGGGGTTGGTATTTGTGGGGTGTTCCCCAGGAGGTTATCCCATTTCTCAAGCTTACACAAAATATCGTACACTACCCATTCCTCCAGCTTACACAAAATATCGACCCAAAGTATGTTAGATTTGTTGATGGAAACACCATAATTACTTTGAAACGACCGTATTTAAGAGACACAATGACGGTTATTTATATTCGGGAGGAACTTATGATTCCGTCACACTAAAGGGTCAAGAATTCAACAGCTGGAGCATTTCTCTGTCTTTTATAAGTTCGGGAAGATGTTCTTCTACCCTTTTCGTTCTCCATCTTTCAGCAGTTACGATGGATTTAAGCTTCTCAAAGGCTTCCTCTATTTTGTCATTTATTATTATGTAGTCATACTTTGTAGCAAGGCTCAGCTCTCTTCTTGCTATAAGTAGCCTTTTTTCAATGGTTTCCTCATCTTCTGTTCCGCGGTTTCTCAATCTCCTTTCCAGCTCTTTGAGAGACGGTGGAAGTATGAATATTAAAACAGCATCGGGGTAGTTTTTTTTAACCTGAAGTGCTCCCTGGGTATCGATATCAAGGAGAATATCTTTCCCTTCGTTTAACGCTTCTATAACTTTATCTTTTGGTGTTCCGTAAAAGTTTCCGTAAACTTCTGCCCATTCGAGTAGTTCATTGTTTTCTATTTTTTTCTCAAACTCTTCAAAAGATATAAAATAGTAATCTTTTCCATCTATCTCTCCGGGTCTTGGCTTCCTGGTTGTGCAAGATACCGAAAATTCCATTTTAGGAAAAGCTTTCATCAGCATATTTACAAGTGTTGTTTTTCCTGTTCCTGACGGAGCTGATATAACTATTAAAAGACCTTTCATCTCTTACTCCACATTTTGTACCTGTTCTTTTATCCTCGCTATTTCCGTTTTGATTTTGAGAACAGGATCTGTTACGTTTATCTCTTTCAACTTTGAACCTAAAGTATTTATCTCTCGGTGCATCTCCTGACATAAAAAGTCCATGGTTTTACCTGAAAAATCCTCGTTCAGGAGCTGGTAAAATCGTTTTATGTGGGATTTTAGCCTTGTAATTTCTTCTGTAACGTCTTGCTTTTCTGCAATTAATGTAACTTCAAGCTCAATACGTTTCTTTACCTCTTCATCATCAAGTTCAAATAGTTTTTTGATCTTTTCGGTTAATTTTTCACGAATTTTTTCATTTATTGAAGAGGCCTCTTTTTCTATCTCTTCAACAGTTTTTTCTATTGCCTTTAGTCTTTTCTCTATGTCTGCTTTTAACTTTTCCCCTTCCTTTTCTCTTTCCTTGTTTAGCATTATCAGTGCTTTCTCAACTGCAGTCAGGAATACATCTTCGCTACCTGACAAATCAATGTCTTCTTTCGAAAATATATCGTGCATAGATAGCAAATCTCTCATGTTTATTTCTATTTTTCTACCGGTGGTTCCCTCTATTTTCCTTATTGCGTTTATATAGGTTTTTGCCATTTGATAATTGATATTTACGGGAATTTCAATGTCCGGACTTAATTTGTAGTTTATATAAACATCTACCTTTCCTCGCTTTACATACTCTTTTACTTTGTTATTTAAGCTGTTCAAAAGATTGTTAACTATTCTTGGAAGGTTTATCCTTAAATCCAGGTTTTTGCTGTTGATAGATTTAATCTCAGCTGTAACGGTTATAAAGTCGTTGCTTGCTTCGCTCTTTCCGTAACCTGTCATACTCTTCACGTTTATTCTCCTCTGAAAAATCTTGGATTAACTTGAATTTTTGCTCTGTTTTGTAAGAATTGAATGTAAGCTTGAAAAGCCGCTTTACGTTTTTCGTTAAGCAGGAAGTCCTTTAAAGTTTTTAATTTATCTTTGTCCATTGTTTTTGCTGTTATTTCCGTTATCGGTTCTATGACAACGTAGCCTTTTAGTGTTTTAAAGGGACCGTAAACTTTTCCTGTTTTTCCTTTAACTATTGTTGCTGTTATCTCTCCGTTTAAATCTATTAATCCCAGTTTTCTTGCAAGTTCTTTACCGTCAATTTCTCCTGTTTCTTTTCCTTTCTCTATCTTACCGCTGCTTACCACTTTCTGTGCCCTGTTAAAGGCTTCTTCCGCTGTTTTTTCCGTTTTAAGAAGATTGACAATTTTTCCTTTTACAGCTTTCAAAGGCAGGATTTTATTTTCATGTTTCCTCTCGTAAATAACATATTCTTTGGGTTCTTCTATATAACCGGAAAGGCCACCTCTGCTGTTAATGTCCTTGAGAAGGTTTTTGTCCGTTACGAGAACAGGTTTAATTTCTTTGAACGATGAAAGTTTGCCTTTTTTTGCGAGTTTATAAGCTCTTTTAACCAGTTCTTTTGCATTTTGGGCTGTTACCGGAATTTTAACTGCAGTAACAATAGTTCTATTTTCCATGAATAGGTTTTGATGTTTCTTGTAATACTCTTCTACCTCTTTTGAAGATATTTTAACTTTCGACGGTTCTATGTTAAACATTTTGTATTTATAGTTTCTCTTTCCGAAAACTGCTTTGTAATATATTTTTAGTTCTTGAGGTGTAACTGTCTCTACGTTTTCTACAATGGTTTGAAGTTTTTCTATAAGGAGATCCTGTCTTATCTGGTTTTCGAAGGTTTCGGCGGGTATATGGTTTTGTTTAAGCCACTGCTTGTAAAGTTCTGCGGAGAATTTTCCATTTTTCTGGAAAGCTGGGAAACTTTCTATTCTTTCAGCAACGGCTTCGTCACTTACTTTCAATCCTTCTTTCTCTGCAGCGTCTAAAAGTAATGTTCTTAATAACAGCTGTCTTAGAGCTTCTGATTTTGCCTGTTTTTCTTTCATTCCGGCTGAGGTCAATTTATCAACAGTTCTGTAAAATTCATCTGCCGGAATAGCTTTATCGTTAACAGTTGCTACGTCGTTTGTTCCTGGACCTGATACAGAACCTTTTCCCCACACCAAAAAGATAGTCAGAACAAACGAAGCAGTTACTATCCAGAGGGGTATGCTGAACAACTTCATGTTTTTTCTGATATTAGCAAGCATTAATAAACCTCCAGCCTATTGAAAATTCCCGAATTAAATTTATACTTTAAAATTGAAGATATCTCAAGCAGGAGCTGTTTCGTTTGAAAGGATTTAAGAAAGAAATAGACTCTATTATTAGGGAAGCTCGTCGTTTGATTGAAAATAAGAAATATCATCGTGCCATTACCGAACTTGAAAAGCATAAAGCATACTCAAGAAATGTGGAATATTTTCTCCTTCTTGCTGAGGCTTACGAAAAAATAGGTAATGAAGAGAAAGCAGAAGAATACTTTGAGCAAGCTCGCTTTTTAGAGGCAGCAATAAAATCCAGAGAGCAGCTTAAAAAAAGTTATTTTCTCATAAAGAAAAAAGAGTATGTTAAAGCAAGAGAAGTTCTTCTTGAAGCCATAGAACTTGATCCTTTCGAGCCGGAAGTTTATATAGAGTTACATAAACTTTACAAAAAGCAGGGATTGAAAAAAGAAGCGGCAAAAGTTTTGAAGAGTTTGATGACCGTGGCCCCCTTTTTGGACTATCCCTATCTGGAGTTAGCGGGACATTATTACTCAACAGGCAACTACGATATGGTTGATAATATCCTTTCTCAAGGATTGGAAAAAATAGATAAAGCCTCATTTATGTATGAAAGTGCGAAGATGTATCAACTTATAGGAGAAATAGAAAAAGCGGAGGAACTTTTAAGAGAAGTTTGCAATAGGGAGCCTGGAAATGTTGATTACCGCCAGAAGCTGGTAGATGTTCTTATAAATCTTTCCAAAATAGACGAAGCCCTTTCTCTGTTGATGAATACCCTAAAGCTTTATCCAGAGTCTCCCTATTTGTTGCAGAGTATCGCTACTATATATGAACTAAAAGGTGATGATGAAAAGGCAGAATTTTTCATGAGGAAAGCTGTTGCTGTAAGTGATTCTTTTATTAAAGAAGATAGCATGAGGATGTTGGCTGATTTCCTTATAGAAAAAGGAAAAATAGACCAGGCAGAAGAGATACTAAAAGAGATTATAGAAACAGCTGAAAGTTCATGGCTTGTAATGGATGCTTTCGTTGAATTTACCCTTATCTGTATGGACCAGAACAGGACTCATTCTATTATTGATATTGCGAAGAAAATCTTAAAGTTGCAATTACTCACAGAAGAAGAATTGCTGGAGCTTCTCGAAATACTCTCAGACGTTTTAGAGGAAGAGGGACATATTTTTGCAGCAAGAAAAGTGTGTGAATACGTCATCAAACGCTCAAAAAACGAAAAACAGTTAAAGCGTTGCTACGCAAATATTAATAGACTTTCGGAACTTATTTCTCTCGAAAAAATGTGGAAAAAAGGCAACTAACCCCTTGACACTCTCAAACAGAGTTTCTATATTTTCCCGCGTCAGGTTTGAAACCGTAAAACGCAGGACGGACCTTGACACAGGCGAGATAAAGGCATAAATTGAACACTCGCCACAAAAAGTTCTTTGACAACAGAATAAGGGGTGTGTGCCTGCGGAAGAGGCTCAAGGTTGCCTATGGTAGGTGACT
>NZ_MOEN01000048.1 GCF_001968985.1 Desulfurobacterium indicum
CTGGGGTTGGTATTTGTGGGGTGTTCCCCAGGAGGTTATCCCATTTCTCAAGCTTACACAAAATATCGTACACTACCAGAGATGTTGCAACCAACGACTTAACAATGATTTCACTTGGAATATCCAAAAACGGAAAAACAAACCAGAAAATGGGAACAAAAAGCGTTCCTCCACCAATACCAACGAGCCCGGCAATAAAACCTATGAGAAATCCTGAAACAGAAAGAACTACTGCAGTCTCAACGAGCGCTGAAACCAACATAAACCACCTCTCGAGTTAGCATATACTAATCTTAATTTAGACAATTATCAAAATATGTCAACCGAGATTTTTGTAAATGTTGTTTAAACTTGACCTATATCAAGTTTTTCAAAAAGGTAAAGAACAAAATTTCATACTGTTGAGCAGTATAGTTTTACTTATCTATTATAAGTAGCACTAAAATAGATAGTACTATAAGAATAAGGTATAAGTTGTATTACTCAATAAAAATATGTTGACATCTTGACAACTTTATTTTTAGTTTGATAACATAAGTTAAAATAAACAAAAAGGAGGTAACACGATGAGAAAGATTCTTGGATTGACCACTGCAGCCTTTATATCAATGACAGCAGTAGCAAGCGCACACTTCCTTTTATTAAAGCCAAATACCGACATGGTCGGGGATGGACAAAGCAGAACCATTAAAATCGAAGCAAAATTTACTCATCCTATGGAAGGCGGTCCAAACATGCCTTTCAAAATAATCGACAGCGGCGCTGTAATAAATGGTAGAAAGTACAAACTTCACTGGAAAAAAATTATGATTCCTGCAATGAAAGGAAGTAACAAAAAAGCTCCCATGTATGAAGCCACATTTAAAATAAGAAGACCAGGAGTTTATCAGTTCTATGTAAACCCTTCTCCTTATTACGAACCTGCTGAAGAAAAATTTATTAAACAGATAACAAAAGTTTATGTGGAATCATTTGGCTTAGAAGACGGTTGGGACAAACCCATCGGATTAAAGGCAGAAATAGTTCCTCTTACAAGACCTTTCGGAATCTGGGAAGGAAATACATTTAGAGGAAGAGCTTACCTTAACGGCAAACCTCTCGCAAATGCAGATGTAGAAGTTGAATATCTGAACACAAAAGGAGTAAAAGTTCCTGCAGATCCTTTTGTAACACAGGTCGTGAAAACTGATAAAAACGGATATTTTGAATACACTATCCCATGGTCTGGATGGTGGGGATTTTCAGTTCTTGGAGACGGAGGAAAATTAAAATACAAAGATGGAAAATACTATCCTGTAGAACTTGACTCTATTATATGGGTAAAAGCATATCCTAAACCAAGAGAGGTAAGATAAAATGCATATCTCTGAAGGTGTTCTTCCCGGATGGATGTTACTAACCGGCTGGGGATTAACAGCCATTGGAACTGCCATAGGACTTAAACAGCTTGATAATAAAAAAATACCTGCAGCGGCTCTTCTTGCCGCTGCATTCTTTGTTGCCTCACTTATACATGTCCCGATAGGACCAACCAGTGTTCATCTCATATTAAACGGATTGGTCGGTCTTTTAACTGGGTGGGGAACATTCCCTATCCTTCTCGTAGGCTTATTTCTGCAAGCAATTTTATTTCAATTCGGAGGTATAACTGTTTTAGGAGTCAACACCTTTAACATGGCATTTCCAGCCATTATAGCTTATTATCTGTGCCGAAGACTTCTAAAATCAAACAAAAATTTCACAATAGCACTTGCTGGTGTAATTGCAGCTTTCGTATCAATTATGGGTGCAGGTATTCTGGTAGCCACAGAACTATATTTGACAGGACAACAATTCAAAAGTGCCGCAGAACTTGTCCTGCTTGCCCATATACCGGTAGCAATAATCGAATCAATAATTAACATCTTTGTTCTTCTCTTTATTAAAAAATCCATGCCAGAACTACTCGGAGGTAAAGAATGAAAAAGCTACTCCTATTAATTGCTCTATTTTTCTCAATAACAAATACATCATTTGCCCACAAAATTTCAGTATTTGCAGATGTAGACAATGGGAAAGTAAGCATCATGGGATATTTCAATGACGGAACTCCATGTAAAAATTCTCAGGTCAAAGTATTTGATGCAAAAACGGGAAAACTTCTTTTGACAGGAAAGACAGACAAAGAAGGTAATTTTTCATTTAAACCTCCCAAAATAACAGACCTAAAAGTCGTAGTTAACGCAGAATTAGGACACCGTGCAGAAACGATAATACCGGCTTCCGAATTATCTGCAAGCGGAACATCAGACAATTCTGAAGAAACTGCAACTGAAACAAACAAAACAACAGTTTCAGACGAACAAACAGAAGAATATCAGCAATCTGCTGGTATGAATATATCAAAAGAAGAACTTCAAAAGATAGTTGAAACAGCCGTAAACAGGGCGGTTGAAAAAGAACTTAAACCTATTCACCAGGAACTTCTCGGTATAGAGATGGCCCTTACAAAACCTTCCCTTGCAGAAATATTCGGCGGAATTGGCTGGATATTTGGACTTTTTGGAACTGCAGCATACTTTTACTCCAGGAAGGAGAAAGATGGAAAATAAATTAGCCGAAGGTAAAACTTTACTACACAAGCTGGATCCTAGAGTAAAGATAATTGTATTTCTTATGTTCGCAGTTTCCTGTGCGCTCTCTTCCTCTATTTCTTTTCTTCTTTTTTCTTCTATATTTATACTAATTCTGGGGTTCATCGTCAGGTATGACCTGACGAAAGCCCTGAAATCACTCTTATTTGCTGACAGTTTTCTGATATTTCTGATAATAACAATGATCTTTACATACGATAAAGGAAACAGGATCAAACTGGGTATTATTTCTTTCTATCCGGAAGGATTAAAATATGGAGCTTTCCTATTCTTTAAATCAAACGTAATTCTTCTGTTTATGCTTTTTCTCCTTGCAACATCAACAGTTTTCGAAATTGCTCATGCACTCCATCACTTAAAAGTCCCCCCAAAACTTGTCCAGATACTATTTTTCACGTTCCGATACATTCATGTAATACGCGATGAATACAAAAGACTTCTAAAAGCAGCCATAGCAAGAGGGTTCAAACCAGCAACCAACGTTCACACGTACAAAACCTACGGTTATATAGTTGCTAACTTAATAATTAGAAGCCACATGAAAGCAGACAGAATATACAAAGCTATGCTATGTAGAGGATTTAAAGGAGAATTTCCCGTATACAGACACTTCCGTCTTGAGAAAAAAGATATAATATTCACCACATTCTCTTTTTTATTTCTAATCACTGCATTTACAGGGAGCGAAATTTGGAAATTTTAAAGGTTGAAAATTTAACGGTTAAAAGGAACGGAAAAATAATTTTTAAAAATATAAATCTGAACCTAAGAAAAAAAGAGAAATTTTTCATAATAGGTCCTAATGGTGCCGGTAAAACAACACTAATTGAAACAATTATAGGCTTTATTAAGCCTGACACCGGTCGCATTTTCCTCAAAGGAAAAGAAGTAAAAACAGAAGATGATTTTTACAATCTTCGCACAACAGTAGGATATATATTCCAGAACCCTGATGACCAACTGTTCTCACCAACCGTAGAAGAAGATATAGCATTCGGTCCACTAAATTTAGGAATATCAAGAACAGAAATACCTAAAATCATAGACAACGTTCTATCAACCCTTGGAATATTCCACCTTAAGAACAAAATGACATACAAACTATCAGGAGGAGAAAAGAGGCTAGTATCAATCGCATCTGTTCTATCAATGAACCCGGAAGCACTTATAATGGATGAACCAACAGTTGGAGTAGATAACGAAAAGATGAAATTGCTCATAAAATTTTTAAAAACCACTGACAAGTCAATAATAATGATAACTCACAATAAAGAAGTCGTTGAGGAATTAGGCTGGCCAATGTATAAATTGGAAAACGGATATCTTAACTATATAGAATAATTTTCTAACTCAATTCAGTCATTTTTAGCTTGCTAATGTTAATCTTCTCACTTCCATTCTTCCTACAATTCTCCAGTTTTTACTTGCGAAATAATTTCAATTGACATAGATTAATAAATGATAATACTCGAAAGGAGGGGATAATGAAGAAACTTTTAGTTGCATTGACTGCAGCTCTACTGTTTGCACCAAACTCTAAAGCCGGAGTTTGGGAAACAACCTGTTCACAAGGTTGTGTCAATAATTTTGTGTAAACCATTAGGAGTACCTCCTGGAGAACATATCCTGAAGTTCTTCCTTAGCCTCA
>NZ_MOEN01000049.1 GCF_001968985.1 Desulfurobacterium indicum
GATTATATAAGTTACTGCACCGATTGTCACAATACGGTTAATACGATTTATAGCACTACTATTCAGCATTTTGATCCTAATACTGGAACAGTTACAACAGGCGGGAATCTTTATAAAATAGATTGGTTTTCCGCTACTGGAGATAAACACGGATTCAGAATTGCTGACTCAAATACAACATTGTCAGACCCAAATACGGCATCTCTGCAAGCTCCTTATAACAATACTTCTTTAGCAGTAAATGCTAATGGTGCAGGGTTTGTTCTTTCGTGTATGGACTGCCACGAGGCTCACGGTTCAAAAAATTTATATCTGATAAGAGAAGAGGTGAATGGAAAAGAACTTGTAGATGGAATTGCGTCCACACTTGGCTACAACACAACAATTTCAACGCCAAACGATATCTGGAAACTCTGTATGAACTGCCATCAACACGATCCAGATAGCGAAAGTTGGTACAATGTTCATCATGGGAATCCTGATGCTCCTTATCTAAACCCAAAAGGATGTGGCTGGTGTCATGGAACTTTAGGATATGGAGGAAATTGCCAGTACTGCCACTTCCACGGTGGTGATGACAGCATACTTTTATCAATAAATCCATCCTGGTATACAGGAAGAAGAACTTTCTAAAAGGCCAATAAAATGGAAACTAGGAAAGTTGTAAAAATCACAATATTCACCGCATTGACATTAATATACGGGACCTGTATGTCCATTGCTTCTTCTCTCTTTATATATATCCAGTTTCTGAAAAACGGCAGCTCTGTATCACTAAAAACCATAAATATAAACAACCAGACAATTACCATAAATAAAACTTATAAGTCGAAAGAGAAACAGAAACAATTTTTAGTAACCAGGATAAACATATCAGGGAAAATAAACTCAATAATTATAAATGGTAAAAAATACGTTCTTCCTAAAACCATAAACTTCACGAAAAATTCGTCTCAAGCCATCTTTATCACAGTAAACAACAAGAAACTTTATGTAGAAAATCAGCAACTCTTAAATATCAACAAGAAAGTTCTATTTACTATCCCTTCATTAAAAACAATCGGTGTAATAGACAAAAATACAGGACTGATTGCAGGCTTTATAGGAACGCAAAACACTCCAACAGGAATAGCCGTTAACAACAACAAAATCTTTGTCGGATATAAAAATACTTCCGTTATTTCAGTATTATCTTTAGAAAACGGTTTTCACATATCTGATATACCCATTCCCGGAGATGGAACATGCAGAATAGAAAATAGTAAAAACAAACTTTTTATACTCAGCTCCGACAAAAAGAGATTGATTATCTATAATATTAGTGCCGGGATAACTAACTCAATAATTTTTCCCAGAAAAATAAGCGATTTTTTTGTTAACAACGCCACCGATACTATTTTAACAGTTGACGGTGACACAGGAAACATAGATATGTTCAGCATGACAAACGGCAATCGCATCGGAACGGTTATAATTCCGGGGAGTATCATATCAGTATGTGGAGATGAAAAGAACATCTATGCCGCCGATGATTTCAGCAAAACTATCGTTAAATATTCCCTGATATCCAGAACCTCCGATGTAGAAGAACTGATTAATAGACCTTTGAAAATTAGAAATTTTAATAATTTGATATTTACAGTAACTTATTCACATCTCATAGCATTTGACACATTCTCTCTTAATCCTTATGCTACATTTAACATTAAAGGCATTTCTGAACTGATATTTACAGGTGATAAAATATTTGTATTCTCAAAATCAGGAAAATATTTTGTAATAGACGCCTCCTCCTTTTATACGGAAACTGTAGGAGATATTCCAGAAGCTGTGTTGGAAGGTACATATAACTAAGGAGAATGGATGGAAGAAAAAGATAAAGATATCCAAAAGTGTCCGTTCATCAATAACTGCAAGTTCATTAATTACATCAAAATAGAAAATATCTGGAGCAAAACAAATATTTTATTTTGCAATTCAAATTTTGAAAACTGCCATAGATATTTAAGAAAAAAGAAAAAACTGAAAGTGCCCGACGATCTATGGCCACTAGAAGATGTTGCAATATCTGAAATACTAGAAGAACTGGGATTTGAATTTAAAGAATACCTAAATAAATATAAAAATTACTTTGCAGCATTTAAGGGTTCTTCTCTACTCAAAGAAATCCTATCTAAAACTATCCATTCCATTGAGGCCATAGACAAAAAACATGAAAAAAAATTTCTAAAAGATTTTTTTGAAAGCTACTATGACGAACTGTTTTTGAAAAATTTCAATCAGGAGTTTTTTATTAAAATGATCTACTTTTACGAAAAAAATGAAATAGATGACTCATTGTTTGACTCCATATTTCTCATGTATACTTCTGATCTGGCAGAAAACCTTTATAGATGGCTTGCTACCACTCTTAATGAACAAAAACTTCAAACGTATATACTTTCTACATTCATCAAGCTCAACACTTTAGCTCTGCTGTTCATAAAGAAAAATCAGAAACTCATGCATGAACTCGAACTTTTACATCGCTCACACGTAAAGTTAACAGAAGTAAACCAAGAACTTTACACGGACCCTCTAACTGGAATTTACAACAGACGATTCATGGAGGATTTCGGAGAAGACATAGTTCACAGATTCAACTACTTACTGTTCGTTGATATTGACAACTTCAAAGAAATTAACGACACACATGGACATGACACTGGTGATGAAGTTCTTAAAAGGTTAGGAAAGTTATTCAAAAATCTATTAAGAAACAGAGACATAATAATAAGATTCGGCGGCGATGAATTTTTAATCGCAATAGACACTCCTACAGAAGAAATAGCAATGAAAGTAGCCAACAGAATACACAAATCAATAAAAGAAACGGATTTCAAGTATGAAGATAAGAAAATAAAAATCACCGTATCAATCGGAGTAGCCAAAATAGGTAGTGTACGATATTTTGTGTAAGCTTGAGAAATGGGATAACCTCCTGGGGAACACCCCACAAATACCAACCCCAGGAGGCAAAAATGGAACTACA
>NZ_MOEN01000050.1 GCF_001968985.1 Desulfurobacterium indicum
AAGGCCGAGGCTCTCGGCCGATTAGTACTGCTCAGCTCCACCCGTTACCGGGCTTCCACCTGCAGCCTATCTACCTGGTAGTCTCCCAGGGGCCTTACTGGCTTGCGCCAAGGGAGGCCTTATCTTGGGGTGGGCTTCCCGCTTAGATGCCTTCAGCGGTTATCCCATGGACACTTGGCTACCCAGCGGTGCAGCTGGCACTACAGCTGGTACACCAGAGGTGCCCCCACTCCGGTCCTCTCGTACTAGGAGCAGCTCCCCTCAAGCCTCCTGCGCCCGTGGCGGATAGGGACCGAACTGTCTCACGACGTTCTGAACCCAGCTCGCGTGCCGCTTTAATGGGCGAACAGCCCAACCCTTGGGACCTGCTTCAGCCCCAGGATGCGACGAGCCGACATCGAGGTGCCAAACCGGTCCGTCGATGTGAGCTCTCGGGACCGATCAGCCTGTTATCCCCGGAGTAGCTTTTATCCGTTGATCGACGGCCCTTCCACTCAGAACCGCCGGGTCACTAGGCCCTGGTTTCCCACCTGCTCGACTTGTCAGTCTCGCAGTCAAGCCCCCTTATGCCCTTGCACTCTACGCGCGATTGCCGACCGCGCTGAGGGGACCTTTGGGCGCCTCCGTTACCTTTTAGGAGGCGACCGCCCCAGTCAAACTGCCCGCCTGACACTGTCCCCGAGCACGCTCCAGTGCCCTAGGTTAGCCACCTAATCTGGACAGGGTGGTATCTCACCGGCGCCTCCATCCACCCCAGAGGGTGGACTTCCCAGGCTCCCACCTATCCTGCGCAGTCCAGACCAGATGGCAATGCCAGGTTGCAGTAAAGCTTCACGGGGTCTTTCCGTCCTGCCACGGGTACTGGGCATCTTCACCCAGACTACAATTTCGCCGGGACCCTCCATGAGACAGTGCGGCAGTCGTTGGACCATTCATGCAGGTCGGAACTTACCCGACAAGGAATTTCGCTACCTTAGGACCGTTATAGTTACGGCCGCCGTTTACCGGGGCTTCGGTTCAGGGCTCGCACCCTTCCCCTTAACCTTCCGGCACTGGGCAGGTTGCAGTCCCCATACGTCCTCTTCCGAGTTTGCGGAGACCTGTGTTTTTGGTAAACAGTCGCCACCGCCTATTCTCTGCGGCCTCCAAAGGCTTCAGACGTAAAGCCCTACACCTCCAGAGGCCCCCCTTCTCCCGCAGTTACGGGGTCATTTTGCCGAGTTCCTTATGGAGGGTTCCCCCGAACGCCTTGGTGCTTTTACACCCGCCCACCTGTGTCGGTTTGCGGTACGGTCACTGCAGCTTCATAGCTTAGAGGTTCTTTCTCGGCAGTGTGGAGTCACCCGCTTCGGCCCTTTATGGGCCTCCCCGTCAGTTCTCGGGGTTATGGAGGAGCGGATTTGCCTGCTCCTCCCCCCTACTACCTTGGCCCGGCTCTACCATCAACCGGGTCGGGCTATCCTACTGCGTCACCCCCATCGCTCCACCGCAGTGGCACGGGATTGTTGACCCGTTTCCCATCGGCTACGCCTTTCGGCCTCGCCTTAGGGGCCGGCTAACCCAGGGCGGACTTGCCTTCCCCTGGAAACCTTGGGCTTTCGGCGGGAAGGCTTCTCACCTCCCTTATCGCCTACTCATGCCAGGATTTTCACTTCCCTGCAGTCCAGTAAGCCTCTCGGCTTACCTTCAGCCCGCAGGGAACGCTCCCCTACCGATCAGCAAAGCTGATCCCGCAGCTTCGGCGGATGGCTTGAGCCCCGCTACATTTTCGGCGCATGCTCGCTCGACCAGTGAGCTGTTACGCACTCTTTAAAGGATGGCTGCCTCTAAGCCAACCTCCTGGCTGTCTTAGCGAGCACACTTCCTTTACCACTTAGCCATCACTTGGGGACCTTAGCTGGCGGTCTGGGCTCTTTCCCTCTCGACCATGGAGCTTATCCCCCACAGTCTGACTCCCACGGAGCATCTGCCAGCATTCGGAGTTTGGCAGGGGTCGGTACCCCTCTCGGGGCCCTAGCCCTACCAGTAGCTCTACCTCCAGCAGACTCTTCCGTGAGGCTAGCCCTAAAGCTATTTCGGGGAGAACCAGCTATCTCCGTACTCGATTAGCTTTTCACTCCTATCCACAGCTCATCCCCCAGTTTTTCAGCACTGGTGGGTTCGGTCCTCCATCCGGTGTTACCCGGACTTCAACCTGGCCATGGATAGATCGTACGGTTTCGGGTCTACTCCCAGCGACTACACGCCCTGTTCAGACTCGGTTTCCCTACGGCTCCGCCTACCGGCTTAGCCTCGCCGCTGAGAGTAACTCCCTGGCCCATTACGCAAAAGGTACGCCGTCACCCGCTTGCGCAGGCTCCGACCGCTTGTAGGCACACGGTTTCAGGCTCTCTTTCACTCCCCTTCCCGGGGTTCTTTTCACCTTTCCCTCTCGGTACTATGCGCTATCGGTCGCCAGCGAGTACTTAGCCTTGGAGGGTGGTCCCCCCTGATTCCCGCAGGATTCCTCGTGTCCCGCGGTACTTGGGATCATACCCCAGAGAGAGCTCCAGGTTTCGCCTACAGGGCTTTCACCTTCTACGGCTGGCCTTCCCAGACCATTCGGCTACCCAGAGCTTTTGTGACTCCCCGAGGAGGTGGCAGCCTCCTCCAGGTATGTCCCACTACCCCCAGTGAGCAACGCCTGCCAGCTTTAACACTCACCAGGTTTGGGCTCTTCCCCGTTCGCTCGCCGCTACTAAGGGAGTCTCTGTTGATTTCCTTTCCTCTCCCTACTGAGATGTTTCAGTTCAGGAGGTCTCGCCCCCTATCTAACGATAGGGTGACAGGCCTTAAGCCTGCCAGGTTTCCCCATTCGGGCATCCCCGGGTCTTCAGCCGTTTGCGCCTCGCCGGGGCTTTTCGCAGCTTACCACGCCCTTCTTCGCCTGCTGGCGCCAAGGCATCCACCGTGCGCCCTTAGCACCTCGGCCTG
>NZ_MOEN01000051.1 GCF_001968985.1 Desulfurobacterium indicum
TTGCTTTACCACTTCCTTAACTAGGTCTGGTAAAATCTTCTGTAGTTCCATTTTTGCCTCCTGGGGTTGGTATTTGTGGGGTGTTCCCCAGGAGGTTATCCCATTTCTCAAGCTTACACAAAATATCGTACACTACCACAAATCCAGAAAAACTCAAAAATTCACCTGTTATGAAGTACCTTTCCTCTTCAATGAAAAAAGATGTTCTTGTTACTAAATAGGGCGAATAAAGGGGGTGTCTTCCCCTTTCTTTATACTAATAATGCCAATTTTTCCAGAGAGGAAGTAAAATGCGATAAAATTATCAGAATGTTATTCTATTGTAGGTAACTTACTCTTTGAATAAAATTAAGTGCGGAGGGAAGATTAACTAACTTTCTTTAGATTTACGGTTTGTAATTTTTACACACCTGTGTGGATACTTCTAATTTTTAAAGTTCCCGGAAAGGATGAGATAGAGCTTGATCCTGATATAAGAAACTCAATGCTTATGAGTCTTGAGCAATATCTCAAACTGGGAGACGTGAGACCGTTTAAGAAAACGGTAGGAGGAATAGAATTTAGAATGTTCAATATTTTTGATAAAACAGGAAATCCTATATCAGGGATAGGTTTCAGAAGTGAAGGTAATGACGTTTTCATATATCTTGGAGTTAAAAGAGCTTTAAGACTTATTTCCGTTCTTGAATATTAGACTGTATATCTGGAGTTGATTATCAGTGGTGAGCCGTATATATTTAAATCTATCAATACGGCAGGAGGAAGATATTGAAAACAAAACTAACCCTTAGACTTGATAAAGAGGTTATAGAAAATGCAAAAAGGTATTCTTTAAAGAAAGGTGAATCAGTTTCCCGAATAGTTGAAAAATTCTTTAAAACTGCTTTTGTTAAAGAAGAGGAAATTACTCCTACAGTAAAAAAACTTAAAGGTTTACTCAAAAGATCAGAAGTTAAAGAGTCTGATTATAAAAAGTTTCTTGAAGAGAAATACCTGTGAGAGTTATGTTTGATACCAATGTTATTCTGGATATTCTACTTGATCGGCAGCCTTTTTCTTTATCGGCTGCAGTTCTCTTTTCAAAAGTTGAAAAGGGAGAGATTACAGGCCTTGTTTGTGCAACTACTTTAACCACAATTTATTATCTCACAAGTAAGGCTCTTAACCGTGCTAAAGCTGATGAATGTATTGAGTTACTTTTGAGCCTTTTTGAGGTAGCAGCTGTGAATAGATCAGTTATTGAAACCGCAAAGAAATTAAAGCTTAGAGATTTTGAAGATGCTGTTTTGTATGCTTCTGCTCTGCATTCGGGAAGCAATTGTATTGTTACAAGAAACTTAAAAGATTTTCCCGAATCAGAAATTCCGGTTTTTTTACCCGAAGAATTGCTGAAAATATTGAAAATAAGGGGGGAGGGTTAAACCCTCCTGATGAAAAGAAATGTAGCTGGTACTATGACTCATAAAAGGCCATAGTAATACAACAGCTGAACAGCTGCTCCTATTTTCCACCTACAGAATGCTGAGAAGCTTTACTGATAATAAGTTAGTTAACATGTGTTTTTTTATATTCTTTTTTTCTCAACAAATGTTTTCAAGTGGTGCCCGGGGCGGGAATCGAACCCGCACGCCCGTAAGGGCAAGGGATTTTGAGTTGCTTGTGTATTGTTGATTTCTAATGTCTTGATTGATAGGTGGGTGCAAATTGGGTGCAAAACTGTATTCAAATGGGTAATTTTTTGATGGCTTCTTGAAGATGAGCAGGCGCTAAGTGAGCGTAAATTTCTGTTGTTTTGTAGCTTGTATGACCAAGAAGTTCTTGAACGGTTTTTAAATCCACTCCAGCCATTACCATTAAACTGGCAAAAGTGTGTCTCAAGTCGTGGACTCTCAATTCAGGGAGTCCTGCTTTTTTAAAGTACTCTTTAAGCTTGTGTTCTATATAATCTCTACTATAAGGAATAACTTTCCCAACTGCTGGATAACGATTTAAAAGTTCTTGTTTTAGATTTGGGTGTATAGGAATAACTCTACTTTGGAAGTTTTTGCTTTTTCTTACAGTAATAACTCCTCTTTCTAAATCAACATCTTTCCAGTTGATTTTTATTGCTTCTCCTATTCTAATTCCTGTATAGACAAGGAAACGGAAGATGAAAAGCCATTCTTCTTTATCTATAACCTCTTCAACTTTCTTAATCTGTTCGGGCAATAGAAAGCGTGGAGGTTTTTGTTGGACCTTTAATTGTTTATATCCACGGAGAGGATTTTCTTTTAGATATTCCCATTCTACGGCTTTAGATAATGCTGCTTTAATGGTTCTAATGTGGACGTTAACTGTTACTTTGGAAAGACCATACTCAAGGAGATGATTTACGTATTCATCCATGTGTCGCTTAGTGAAATTCTGGATATAGATGTCTCCTACTACTTCACGGAGACGGTTTAAAACATGTCTTGCTTTTGTATAAGTTTCTTCAGATCTGTTATTTTTTGTCCACTCAAGGTATTCTTGAACAAACTGAGAGAGAGGGACTTTTATTCCCTCTTTAAGGACTATTAAACGACCAGCCAAGTATTCTCTTTTGAGTTTGTTGAAAATCCTGACAGCCTCCGCCCTATTGCGTGTGCGGAGGCTTTTCTTTTTTGCTCTTCCAAATTCCACATACCAAATGCCATTTTCTCTCTGAAAAAGTCTCATACTTACTTTTATCATTTTTGAAGAACTCCTTGCAAGAGCGCTTCGGCTTTAAGGTCATCTTCACCAAAGAAGGCATCTATTGAATATCTATCCCAAAGCCATTTGTTGCCTATCTTTTTCGCCGCTATCAAACCTTCAGAGTAATATTTTTTTAGAGTCTTGAAGGTAGTGTACGATATTTTGTGTAAGCTTGAGAAATGGGATAACCTCCTGGGGAACACCCCACAAATACCAACCCCAGGAGGCAAAAATGGAACTACA
>NZ_MOEN01000052.1 GCF_001968985.1 Desulfurobacterium indicum
TGTAGTTCCATTTTTGCCTCCTGGGGTTGGTATTTGTGGGGTGTTCCCCAGGAGGTTATCCCATTTCTCAAGCTTACACAAAATATCGTACACTACCAACTTTTTTCATACTGTCCTCCGGGCATGTTTTGACCTTCCATAAAGAAAATAAGCAATGTCTATGCCAGAAAAATAGTTGCTTAAAAACAAGGACTTCTAAGAAACGGATGATTTTTCCAAAAGAAAGATGATAAATTTTTAGACATTCAGATAAAAACGATGCACTTATTTTGTGCAACCATGATTCGAAATCTTCATTCCCAGATATATTAGAAATTCAAACAAAAGAAAAAGTTTCAGGAAATTTCTTTTTGAACCGAAATTAACTGAAATACCGTGCATAACAGCATTACGATTTAACCTTCCATCATCTTTAAAATCAACAAATCGTATACAATCAAAAAATTCAGGAATAGTTCCTTCTTCTGTAATACTTGCTGTTATAAGTTTCAAAGCGTATTGAATAGTTATAAATTTTCTGTTTCTTTTCCTTATAAGAGACTCTATATCCGCCTCAAGGGGATTCTTTTTAACAAAAATTTCCCAAACAACGCCCTCTATCTGAACAAAAAGACCGTAAATGGCAATTTCTGTAAATCCAGAAAGAAAAGCGTTAAGAACACCGTCAAGGATAGCTTTACGGGAAGAGAGAAAATCAATTTCCCCATATCTATCAAACCGTTCTTTCAAAAAAGACTCTTCAAGGAAAGGTTTAAAATATTCAAAAGGATCTCCGCCTTCGTAAACCTTAACAGCATAAGGGGGAACAATCCACCCATAAGACAGTAACTTCTGCACTTTGGAAATAGAAGCGGAATCAACAAGATAGTAAGCAACGGCTCTGGAAAGCAAAAACTCAAACTCTTTCCGCCAATCCCCCAGTTTTTTTATCCACTCTCTCTCCGTCTTCGCCTTAAAATAGGAACGAAATGCCTTTCTCAAAGCGTTATAAATATTTTTGTTACCAGACAGAGAAAAGTAAGGCTCCAGATTATTTCCTTTCACAAGATTAAGAACAACCTCCTCGTGATTAAGAGATTTAAAATCCTTCCTTGTGAAACCTTCACCTTTAATCTCTCTTAAAAGGGCAAAGAGGAATTCCCTGGCGCTACCTTCCTTCTCTGCCCTTTTAAAAATCTCTTCTGTTACTTTCATCTTTCCAGAACGTGCTTCTCTGGCACTATGGCAATAAATTCTCCTTCAAAAACCGTTTCATCCACTTTTTTAACCTTTACCATAACTTTATATTTCTTTCCCCTTGCCTCAACAACAGAAGCAATAGCTTTAAGTTTATCACCCACCATAACAGGCTTAAGAAACCTTACGGTAGCAGCCCCCAAAACAACGTTAGGATGGTTAACTGCAAGCATAGCAGCATAATCGGCAAGACCAAAAATGAATCCCCCATGGACAAGGCCTTTTTCATCGGCTGCCATCTCATTGGTCACCTCAAGAACAACCTCTGCTCTGTTTTCAGCCACTTTTACAGGTTCACCGCACAGGCGTCTGTTAATCTTTTCATGAGTGTTTATCATCTTTCCTCCCCCAGGTTATCTCCGGTTTTTAATCTGTAACCTCTGACAAAATCACCGGCACTCATCTCCCTTTTACCTTCAGGTTTAACCATCAAAATCTTTAATAAACCTTCCCCTGTTCCAACATAAAAACCTTCCCTATCAATATCAACAACAATACCAGGTTTATCCTGACCCTCAACAGGAAGAGTCTTTGTAATTTTAAGAAGTTTACCGTTAAAATGTGTAAAAGCAGAAGGCCACGGGGTAAAAGCCCTTACCTTATTAAATATATTCTCCGCAGTGTCTCTCCAATCAATCTTTCCGTCCTCTTTTTTTATCTGGGCACAGTAGGTTGCCTCACTGTCGTTTTGAGGAACAGGCTTTAATTTTCCCGAAGCTATTAGAGGGAGTGCCCTCACCAATAAACTCCCTCCCATAACGGCAAGCCTGTCGTGAAGTGTTTGAGCAGTATCATCAATAGAGATAGGAGTCTCTTCCTGAATATAGATATCTCCAGAATCCAGCTTTTCCGTTATTCTCATAATGGTAACGCCGGTTTTATCCTCTCCGTTTAAAAGGGCAGACTGAATGGGAGAAGCCCCTCTGTATTTTGGCAGCAGAGAAGCATGGACGTTAACAGGTGCAATTTTCGGTATTTCAAGTAATTCCTTCGGCAATATTTTCCCGTATGCAGCAACCACGATAAAATCGGGAGCTATTTCCTTCAATTTTTCAAACAACTTTTCATTTTCTTTAACTCTTTCAGGTTGCAAAACAGGAATACCATATTTTTCAGCAACAAGCTTTACAGGAGGAGATTTGAGTTTCCTTCCTCTTCCTGCCGGTTTATCCGGCTGAGTAACAACAAGAGAGACGTTAAAGGCCTCATTTTCAATCAACTTCTCCAGAGACGGAACGGCAAAATCCGGCGTCCCCATAAAAACTATATTTAACTTTTTCATACTCAGACTCCCGAGAAAGGAATGGTAATAATTTATTCCAGATTATATTCACAATACAAATTTCCAACCGTTAACCTTTAACCATCCATCTCTTTTCCTGAAATCGGGAAGTATTGATTCCACTAACTTCCGGTTGTGTCAATAATTTTGTGTAAACCATTAGGAGTACCTCCTGGAGAACATATCCTGAAGTTCTTCCTTAGCCTCA
>NZ_MOEN01000053.1 GCF_001968985.1 Desulfurobacterium indicum
TATTTCCTCTAAGGTTACCTGCGATATTTTGCTTATGGTTGAGGGTGAGTATTTAAGTTCAAACACGCTTTCAAGAGCCTGGGCTACTGCTCTTGCACTCATACCAGAGGCAAACATCCCAAGTATTAAGTCTTCAAGATTGATATCTCTTCTTCTATAAGGTTCTATCAACTTTGTTCTGAATTTTCCCTCTCTATCTCTTGGAATTCTCAGATTTTCAAGCTTACCGATAACAGTATCTAAGTTTCTAACGTAAAAGCCGTTCTTTGTTCCTCCATGTTCTTTAAGAAACACTTCTCTTTCAGCCGTCATGATTGACTCTAAGGTTTGCTTTACCACTTCCTTAACTAGGTCTGGTAAAATCTTCTGTAGTTCCATTTTTGCCTCCTGGGGTTGGTATTTGTGGGGTGTTCCCCAGGAGGTTATCCCATTTCTCAAGCTTACACAAAATATCGTACACTACCAAGTAAAGTTTTATAGTCCATCTGTTTTACGTAGTTTTCCGCATTGGTTTTCAATGCTCTGTATAGTTGCGAGTCTTCTAGTAATCTTGTTATTTTTTCTATATAGGCTTCAGGAGAGCAGTTTACTATAAATCCGGTTTTTCCGTCTATTACGTTTTCTCTGGATGCTCCTTTGTTAGACACTATTACAGGAAGTCCGCTTGCATAGGCTTCTAAAATTACATTACCGAATGTTTCTGTTGTACTCGGGAAGAGAAACAGGAAAGATGATGCATATGCAGTTGATAGATCTTTACCTTCGAGGTAGCCTGTAAATAAAACGTTTTCAGCTTTATTCTCTGCTTCTTTTCTGTATGGTCCATCTCCCACTATGACAAATTTTAAATCTTTTCTGTCTTTCATACTTTTTGCTACGTAGATAAATGTATCAATTTCCTTTTCTTTCGAAACCCTGCCTACATATAGGATTACTTTCTCTCCGTTGTAATTTCTGTCAAATCTTTTCCAGAAATTTATATCTTTGTAAGAAGGATTAAACCTTTCAAGGTCAACTCCCCTATTAAAAACTCTTATCTTTTCGGCTTTTACTCCATGCTCTATTAAAATATTTCTATAGTGGAATGAAGGAGAAAGAACTCTGTCACAGCAGTTATAATAGGCACTGAGTAGCTTCCATATTACGCCTTTTGTTAAGTGGTCATTTGTATATTTATAGACATATTCTGGAATATCTGTGTGAAACGTTGATACAAAAGGGAGATTAAGTATTTTGGAAATAGCAAAGGCTGTTAAACCGAGCACTCCTGGAGTTGCTGCGTAGATTACATCGAAATTTTCTCTTTCTACATAGTCTAGGACTTCAAGAAAATTCGGAATGTTTATGTGCAGTTCTTCGTACTCAGGGAGGGGGAATGAAATTATCGGTTTAAATATTTTTATCTGTTTATCTTCCGGACATTTTCTGTTTTCGCTTAGAATAATTTGTAGATTGAGGTTCTCTTCTTTTGCTATATCTGCTATTCTCTGATATGTGCGTGCTACGCCGTTTATTTCGAAAAATGTATCTGTAAAGATTGCCAATTTTCCTTCTATATGTTCTTTCCCGGTTAATTCAAAATAGAGGTCTGCCGATTTTCGTTTTTCCATAGCCCTTTGCCAGTAGGTTGTTGCATATGTGGCAAGGGGTAGAAGAGAAAGTGTTATAAGTCCAACCGATGATGTTAATGTTTCAAAGTCAGTTCCTTTTTCGGTTAAATTGTTTATGGCGTAAGGGACTATTGAGTTTACAAATTTATAAATTTTTTGATGGACATCCTCTCTTACATTATCGTATTCCTGTCCTATTACCTTCTTGAAGAATTGTTCTCTTTTTGCTGATTTTATAAGCCAATTGATAGAACGTTTTCTCTTTTCTTCTGTCAGAAGACCTGATATGAGTTCTTTAATGTTTCCCATATTGAAGTTCTTTGCGGTTCCTTGAAAAGCAATGTTCATTACTGTGTGTGTAAGTTTTTGTGGTGAGCCGTGATTTCCGGAAGGAACAGTTCTACATTCTTCGATTGCTTGCTTTAAGTCTTCAACTGTTGTACCACTTTTCACGAAAGTAAATGTGTTGCCAGCTTCAAATCCTCCATGATCATCGGAGCCACCTGTAAAGGCAATTCTTTTTCTTTTCCTTTTTAAAAAACCGTGTTTATCTGCCAGCTCTTCTATTTTTTGCCAGTTAAAGAATGTTGTCAGCTTTTTTGTGAGATTTGCTGATAGTCTTGACCTTGTGCCGTTAAATATTTCCCAGTTATCAAACATCAGGAGAAATTTTTCTACATGGTGTGGGGAAAGTTTTCCGTCCATGTCATAAAGAGGGTGTGCAAGTATAAATGTTACGTTATTTTCGTTCAGAAAGTCCACAAGTTCATAAATGTTGTTCCGCAAATATTGTATTTCTTCATGGAGTTTTTCGGTTATGTCTATGGCTAATACATGAACTTTACATCCATCTTGGTAGTGTACGATATTTTGTGTAAGCTTGAGAAATGGGATAACCTCCTGGGGAACACCCCACAAATACCAACCCCAGGAGGCAAAAATGGAACTACA
>NZ_MOEN01000054.1 GCF_001968985.1 Desulfurobacterium indicum
TTAAAAAAGGGAAACTTAAGAAAATATATCTCTCATATAAAGAAAAAGAAACAAAGGAGATAGATTTTTTTGAAGCGGTTGAGCTTCTTGAAACAACACCTTCAGAGAAAAGGATAGATGTGCCGCTGGAATCCTATTATGAACTTTTTGAAAAAAATAAATTGGCGTTCTCTCTTTCTCTTAAAAAGGAGATTGAAAGTAGAAAATCCCGTAAAACATCTTCAAAGGCAGAAAAGGATCTAAAAAAAGTACTAAAGGCTTTAAAAAATACTTTAACAGGTGAAGAGAAAGTAAAAGTTCAGGAACTTCTTGATATTCTAAATAGAGGTGCTATGTCTTTGGTAACAATTAAGAACTTAAGTAAACAGTTATCTTCGTCTGAAAATCCGAAAAAGAAATTAATGGTTATAGGCAACTTCCTTCAAGAATATAAGCAAGTTTTTGTTTGTAATGCCAATTCTATTAAAGATGATGATTCCATTGAAGTTATACTTTCTCAGTATTTTGGTAATTAGTCTTGATAGATTTAGTCTTTTTCTATAGATTTTGAAAGGTAGGACTAACTCTAAAAGTAGAGGTATAAATATGCGGCTTATAACTTCTCCGGGAGCTTTTAAAACATCTTATATAGCCGAAATTAAAGAAGAACTCGGACTTTTGAAAAAGAAAAGAAAAAAAACACGAAAGATTAAAGCTCCTAAATATCTTAAACCTTTTATCAAGTAGGCGATTAAGGAGCTTGGCGGCAGGGCGACTTATAGAGAAATCCAAAAGAAAGCCTTTGAGCTTTACCAGAAGAGTATTTCTAAAGAAATAGAAACGTTTTTTGGAATATTTAAGGCATCTGATGAAGAATTTGTTGAAAAAATTGCGGAAGATGAAGGAATTTACTATGGATTTGAAGATTAACAGATTCTTATCCAGAACAATTTTTGTAGATGCCAACGCTTTTATATATTTTTTAACAGGCAAGTGTAATCCATTAACCGTAGAAATATTTAAAATGGGCTACATTGGAAAACTGAAATTGGTAACTACTACACGAGTAGTAGATGAATTGTTGTTTAAAATGATGGTTATAGAAGCAAAGAATAAATACGGCTTTGAGAAAAATATACCTGTTAAGCTAAAGAAAAATAAGGATAAGGTTAAAGAGTTGTCAAAAAGTTGCAATAAAGTGCTTGAATTCTTAGAAAAAAGTAGGGTTAAAATCGTTGATATAAAAGTATCTTCTCTCCGTGCAATTCCAGAGATAATGACTCAATACGGCTTATTTGGAAATAATGCTTTGACGATTAAAATGATGAGAGAATTAAATCTTAAGTTTATTCTAAGTGCTGACAGAGATTTTGAAAATATAGATTGGATAGAAGTTATAAATCCAAAAATGATTAAAATAGTGGAGTAGAGAGTTTGCAAATTTGGTTGTTGATATTGAGAATAGGGGGATAAAAATTGCCTGCAGAAAAGTATGATACAGCAGTGAAAAGTTTAATAGAAAATTCATTTGATAAATCGAACTTTGAAACTTTTTTAAGAACCGTTTTTGTGTCTGCTGATTTTACAGAAAAGTTTGAAATAACAGCTCTGGAAAGTTACCCGGAGAAATTTAAGGAAACCATTAAAAAAGCGGAAATTCTTGGAACATATGAAGACAACGAAAATAATAAGATACTATTTCTGACAGTTGAACTTGGCAGGGAATCAACACTTGAAAGGGCAAGAAAAACTCAAAGGGATTTTGTTGCAAGGATTATAGAAGAATACGACGCAGAAGCTGCCGTAGTTGCCTTTTACGTCCCGGGATCAGACAACTGGAGACTTTCTTTTGTAAGATCAGTTTACCATTTCGATGAAAAAGGAAAACCTGTTCAGGAATTAACATCTTATAGAAGATATTCTTTTCTATTAGGTAAAGGAGAACCTTTCTATACAGCATATAAACAGCTTTCTACGTTAAAAGAAAATCCTAACCCTGATATTGATAGCATAGAAAACTCTTTTAGCGTTGAACCTGTTACCAAAGAGTTTTATGAAGAGCTGAAGAAAGTCTTTGAAAAAATGTGGAAAAAGATATATGGAAACAATAAATATATCTTCATTTCCACTTTTCACGTGTAGATAGTAAAGGAAGGATAGCTATTTGGTTTCAAACTCTTTTTGCTCCCATTGGTAATCTTCCTTTTCTTAAAAAGGTTTCTCCAGAAGATTACTTTAGATATTTCTTTTCTCAAGAGCTTAAAGTATCTGATAAGGGAGTTCTTTCTAAACTTTTGGTAGTGTACGATATTTTGTGTAAGC
>NZ_MOEN01000055.1 GCF_001968985.1 Desulfurobacterium indicum
AGGCTGGACGGGACGAGATTACCGCCTGATGACCCGTTCTGGACTTCTTATGCTCCACCCAACCACTTCAATTGCCGCTCAACTGTCAGAGCAATATTCAAAGGCTCTGACGAGGCAAAGAGAGTAAGGAAGTGGAAGCCGAAAGACATTCCGCCAGTTCCTGAAGGCTTTAATGCAAGTCCATTGGAAAGCTGGTGGAAGTTAACGGATTCTACGGCTAGAAGAATCGTAAAATATGGGCTGAAAGATGAGGCTCTGGAAAAGGCTAAAGAAATGTGTGGAAAGAATTTTGAAGACTGGGAATGTCCGGAATTTGAGGAAGTTAAAAGGAAACTGGAGAAGCTTGAAAAGGTATACAAAAAGCTGGAGAACTACATAGGCAGAGGAGAGGAAGTTCCTGTTAGTGAAGGGGATAGTATCCTCCATCCGATTGCTAAAATTTCCACTAAGGTGGTAAAAAAATACAAAGATATTTTGGGTAACGAGAAGGTTCTCACGAAGTTCACAAAGGAACATATTTTGCGTGAAATTAGTATAGAGGAACGCTCTTGGAGAAAGGAGGTTAGAGCTTGGGGATTACGCAACATTCATAACATACTACGTAGTCCAGATATAGTATTTTTTGACCAAGAAAAACAAGCTATCCTCTACTGTAAGAAACGGAAAGTAGGCAATAAAAACTGCATTGCTGCGGTTGTCGTAGGTGCCGAGAACAAACACTATATCTATACCGTTAAACCTGCTCCTTATCCTCCCGCAGGCTTGAAATCTGGTCGTTATGTTATTATCTATAGTAGGAAGGAGGAATTGTTATGAGTATCAGATTGGAATTTAAAGACTATATGGGCGGATTTTTGCTTAAAGACCCTCAAGTTAAAGATGTTGATAGTTTAGGAGAATTGGAAGAATTGGAGTATGAGTTTTTTGAAGCAGCCACTGGTGTTGATAAAGAAGGGAGAATCCGGTATTTCCACTTTGAACTTTGGAAATCTCCCGAACAAATTGAGGATTTAATTGAAGACCCCCTAATCTTTCAAATTCCCGGTCTTTACACCGTTCCCGAACTCGGTGTGGAGAACGCAACTTTTAAGGAAGTCCTTGAAGCGGTTAAAAAATACTACGAAGAAAAACTCTCTTCCAAACAACCCACCAAAACCACCACCTAATCCTGCCAGCCTCGGCTGGCTTCCTCTATTTTTCAACTCAAGTTTCCTCCACTTAAGTCAATCCTGCCAAATCCTGCCACTTATCTTTTTCTCCTGCTCTATCCTCAACTAAAAACCCAGTTTTAAGCGTACCTCTAAGGAATTGAAACAACAATTTTTTTGTAAAATCAGATACGGGAAGACAATGAAAACCATCGGATTATTAGGAGGAATAAGCTGGAAATCATCCATTGAATACTATCGAACAATAAACCATCTGGTTAATAAAAAGCTAGGCGGTGTTCATTCTGCTAAAATTCTAATGTATTTTGTGGATTTTGCAGAAATAGAAAAGCTCCAGCATCAGGGACAATGGGAAAAGGCAACTAACTTTATAATAGACGCGGCAAAGCAGATAGAAATGGCGGCGCTGATTTTCTGGTTATATGCACAAACACAATGCACAAAATGGCAGATGATGTTCAGAAAGCAATTAGCATTCAGCTGCTTCACATTGCTGATGCCACAGCACAGCGTATAAAAGAATAGGGTATCAAGCGTGTTGGTCTTCTTGGAACCAAGTTTACGATGGAAGAAGACTTTTACCAAGGCCGTCTTAATAAACTTCACGGTTTAGAAGTTTTAATACCACCAGAAAAAGACAGAAATATTGTTCACAGAATAATCTACCAAAAACTTGTTCGCGGCATCATAGGTAGTGTACGATATTTTGTGTAAGCTTGAGAAATGGGATAACCTCCTGGGGAACACCCCACAAATACCAACCCCAGGAGGCAAAAATGGAACTACA
>NZ_MOEN01000056.1 GCF_001968985.1 Desulfurobacterium indicum
TGTAGTTCCATTTTTGCCTCCTGGGGTTGGTATTTGTGGGGTGTTCCCCAGGAGGTTATCCCATTTCTCAAGCTTACACAAAATATCGTACACTACCGGCAAACTGTGTGGGGTGCTATGGTTAACGCTTACTTGCATAAAAACAAGACATCTTCTTCAGAAATAGAAAATATTCAAAAAAGGTTTGAAATGATAACAAACTTTTTTCCTTCATTTGACGGTAATAATATCTTAGAACCTGCTTACAAAAACGGAGAATTCATTTATAAAATAAACGGAAAATACATCTCAGAAGAGCAATTTAGACTCTATTTCGTAGATGCTGATTTCAAAACATCAATAGATCCATTAACAATAACAGCGAAGGAAAAGCAACTGTATGAGTTTGAGTATATTCTGCCCAAACCAAAAAAGGAGTTTTTAAAAGATGTAGAAAATTTAGAATTTCAAGGACAGTTATATTGGATAGGTCTAATAAAAATAGAAGATAAAAAAAAGGGGGAATTTTTGAAGAATAACCCAAAAATATTTGTAGGAAAAATATTTGTAGGTGGAGATACCCGATACGGCTACGGCTTGTTAAAAATTATAGAGTGTAAAGAAGCAAAAGAAGAGCTTAAAAACTGGCATTTAAATGATGAAGGAAAATTTGAGTATGATGACAAAACACCCTTAAGGAATTTCTTTGAATTTAAAAGTAACATAAAATTTAAAGGAGAGATAAAATTAATCCCGGAATTGGAATTTACCAACAGAGACCCTCGTGTAAAGGATGCAAAATTTTACATAACCCCCGGTAGCATATTAGAACCAGAAAACAATGAAAATAATAATTTAGACAACTTAACATTAAAATTAGTTTTAAAAAAAGGAAAATTTATTCTGGAGACTTGAATGATAGAAGCAATTTATAATCTTGGAGAGATTCTGTTGAAAAATGATAGTAATGCTGATGAAGTAACGCCAGAATCGGTAAGTGCTGATAGGCTGGTCATTGTAAACCTTGATAAAAACGGCAAATTAATCAATATCACCGATACAGAAAATGTATCTGAATACGAAAGCAAACTGCTCTATAAAAGAGTCAGTGCTTCCAGAAGGTGTAACTCCTGTACCCCTACATTTTTCCTGAATGTAAAAGAACCTTCTAAAAGTATAATTTGCTTAAAGTCAATATTTAACTGGTTGAAAAAATATAGTGAATCAATCATGGAACCGGAAAATTATGATGAAATTCTTAAAGCGTTAGAAGACTACCTTAAAAACTTTCCTCCCAAAGGCAGAGAAAAAATCCTCCTCACCGTCACCATAGACAGAAAATTTCCTGCAGAAATTCCCGAAATAGTAAATGCCTTTAAAAAAGGATACATTCAAGACCTCGGATTTGACGAAATTGCAACATGTTCATTGTGCGGAGAGATTACCGAAGTCTCGGGGCAAAAATCTCCATTCCGTTTCTACACACTTGACAAGATAGGTTACATTTCCGGATTCTCCAAAAGAAATCATGCAAGGGGATTCCCCGTATGTTTTAAATGCTTTAAAAAGTTAGAAAAAGCCAAACAATACATATCCGGAAGAACCTTTATTTTAGCTAAAAGCGCACCTCGATACTGGCTCATCCCAAACGTCGTTTTAGAAAAGCAACCTTCTGACAGGGATACACTACAGGAACTGATTGAAAACATTTACGACCTTGAATACATGAAAAGTTATAGGTAGTGTACGATATTTTGTGTAAGCTTGAGAAATGGGATAACCTCCTGGGGAACACCCCACAAATACCAACCCCAGGAGGCAAAAATGGAACTACA
>NZ_MOEN01000058.1 GCF_001968985.1 Desulfurobacterium indicum
CTGGGGTTGGTATTTGTGGGGTGTTCCCCAGGAGGTTATCCCATTTCTCAAGCTTACACAAAATATCGTACACTACCTTTGATAATTCCATCAAAACCAGAACACCTGTCAGCAAACGATTTATACGTTCTGTTATCCTGGTTTCGGGTGACAGAATAAAACATTTAAGAAAAATCTTTGAAAGAGACGTAGACATTATCATTTTCAACTTGGAAGACGGCGTTGCAAACTCACGAAAAAAAGTAGCAAGGAAAATCATTAAGATACTTTTATCTATGAAAGATGTAACCGACAAAGAGTCGGTCGTAAGAATTAATCCGATAAATTCTCCTTTTTTCTATGAAGATATAACAGAAATTCTACCATCAATACCTCACGCCATAAGACTCAGTAAAGTAGAAACCGAAAAAGATGTAACAACTTTAGACGCAATTATTTCAAGCTTTGAAAAATCAAAACAAATTCCGGAAAACACAATAAAAATACATCTGTCTATTGAAACAGGAAAAGGAATAAAAAACCTTGAAAAAATTCTCACTGCTTCAGAAAGAATCGAAACTGCATACCTTGGTATTCTTGACCTTTTCAGTGACCTTAATCTACCTCAAAATCTCATAGAAAAATCACCCACAACAACATACATAAAAACACGCTTCGTAACAACATGCAGAACATTTAATGTGAACCCCATAGCGCCTGCATATCAAAACTATAAAGATTTAGAAGGGTTTGAGAAAGAGTGCAAAGAAGACAGACTGATAGGCTTTAACGGAAAATCATGCATATCCATAAAACAGACAGAAATAGCCAATAAAATATTTTCTCCGACTGAAGAAGAAATAGAAAGAGCAAAAAATATAGCAAAATTGTTTGAAGAGGCTATAAAAAAGGGAAAAGGCGGAATAACGTACGAAGGGCTATTTATAGATAATCCCATATATAAAGATGCGTTAAATATACTTAAAGCAGCAAACCCTACCCAAGAAAATGAAATCAAAATATAAATGGGAAGGGTTTCCCTTCCCTACTCATTCAATTAAACAACCTTTTGCAGCCTTTAACCCAGTTAAGGTAATTTTCAGCAGCCTTCAAAAGATCTTTTTTAGCGGCTCTCAACTCTCTTTTAAATCTTCTTCTCTCTTTTTTTGAACCGTTAAAGGCAAGTATTTGAGGTGATTCTTTGAACTTTTCAAGAAGCGCTTGATAGATAGCTTTTAAAGAACCTTGAAGTTTTACCTTCTCGTCACCAGCCCTTACCCAGAGTTCCATAATCCACCTCCGGAACAGAGCTTTTAAAAAATCAAGAAGGCATAAAAAAAGCCTGGCACCGCCCTACTTTCCCACCCCGTCTCCAGGGCAGTATCATCGGCGCTGGCGGGCTTAACTTCCGAGTTCGGAATGGGATCGGGTGTTTCCCCGCCGCTATGGGCACCAGGCTATCGCTTACAACTTCATATTCAATTGTCAGCTTGACAGCTGAACAGGGAAGCCGGATTCCTCAAGTAGATAGAAGGCCGAGGCTCTCGGCCGATTAGTACTGCTCAGCTCCACCCGTTACCGGGCTTCCACCTGCAGCCTATCTACCTG
>NZ_MOEN01000059.1 GCF_001968985.1 Desulfurobacterium indicum
TGTAGTTCCATTTTTGCCTCCTGGGGTTGGTATTTGTGGGGTGTTCCCCAGGAGGTTATCCCATTTCTCAAGCTTACACAAAATATCGTACACTACCGAAGAACACAGGACACTGCGGACACTGTATAGTCTGTAAAGGATTTGGATTTTCTAAAAAAAGTATTAGTTGGCAAGGGATGGTATTTTTTAGTGATTTAAACATTGCGTTTTTTCCAGTATTTACTATAAAAGGGACGAAGTGGATTACAACTACAAGAACTTTGAATGAAATAGGTATAGACAATGGGGAAGCACCGAGAGATGATAAAATTAAAACAAAAAATGGTAATGAAGGGCATTTAAACCTTGGATGGCTGTATTTGGAAGTTGAGGGAGAGCATAGTCTTAATAATGACAATTTAAACAACTTTAATTTTAATAGTTTTAAGTTGAATGCTGATGATATTATAATAGTGCCAGAAAGCCTTTTTTCTCAAATAGTAAACTCAAATCTTGAAATGAGAACTTCCGTTTCCATTGACCCTATCACAGGTGCTGCTAAAGAGGGGGCATTATTCACGTCTGAAGCAATTCCAAGAGGAACAATATTTTATGGAACCATAAGAGTTTTTGATAAGAAGGAGTTTGAAGATATAGAAAATTCTCTTAAACCACTTCCCAAAGCAGACGAGCTAAAACAAGCATTAAATAATAGTAAACATTTTTATGAAACTCTGGGTATAGGCGGAATGACTACAAGAGGCTTTGGAAGGTTGGTAATTAACATTAGTGACCCAGAGGCTAAAAATGCATCTTCAAACAATGATGGAGGTGAAAGAAATGAACAGCCAGAAACTTGATAACATAGAAGCTTTAACAAGCAAAATAGCATTTGAAATAGTTAGTAAAATACAAGAATCAAAAGACAAAACTAAGTTAAAGAATCTTATAGACAAATCCTTAGGCATTCTTTCCAATAATGGCATCTATGCATATTATGTCTTCATAATTTCTCAAAAAGAAGAAGCTATACAAATCTTTTTAGACGAGTTAGAAGAGATCTTCAACATAGCAAAACCAAATGATAAAGAATACTCCCATCAGAATAGAGAAGAATACTTTCAACTTCTTTCAGAAAATCTCCACAAGCTTCTATTTATCAAACAACTGTTAGAAAAAACTCTCATTTATGCAAGATACCACGCAAAGGCGTTAGGAGATTAAAGATGAGTTGGTATAAAATGGTTTTAGAGCAAATACAACCTATACATATAGGAAAATATAACTGGGGGGTTGTTTCGGAGACGGAAATTTTTATTCCCGGGCAAACTGGTTGTGTCAATAATTTTGTGTAAACCATTAGGAGTACCTCCTGGAGAACATATCCTGAAGTTCTTCCTTAGCCTCA
>NZ_MOEN01000060.1 GCF_001968985.1 Desulfurobacterium indicum
CCCTTCTTCGTCTCCGAATACGTTTAGAAAATCCCTGCTCAAAAACTGTCTTCCCTTGTCTGCATGTATTATCTCAGGATACCCATACTTCCTCACGGTTTCCTCTGCTGCCTCTACATAGAACCTCCTGTCCAAGGTGTTTGAATGTTTCATTGAGAGTATCTTCTTTGAATGGGCATCCATTATCGTTACCGTGTAAGAGAATCCACCAGGAACTTTTACATAGGTGATGTCCGTGTACCATACCTGATTGGGACGTTCTATCTTCAGCCCTTCAACAAGGTTTTCTGTCAATGGTATCTCTTTTGGTGGTATTGAAGTCTTAGGCTCTTGATATATCGTTCTGATTCCCATCTTCCTCATTAGTCTCCTTACCCTCTTTCTATTCACTTTGTAGCCTTTCCTCCTCAAATATGCTGTCATTCTTCTGCTTCCATAAGTTGGATCTTTTAAGTACTGTTCATCTATCAGAGCCATGAGTTCTTTGTTGTATTCACTCTCTCCCTTCGGCTGGTAGTAATAGCTCCTTCTTGGAACTGAAAGAAGTTCACACTGCTTGCGTATGCTTAGTTGGCTGTTTCTTTCTATCATCCAGAGCCTCTCTTTCCTGCTTAGAGTAGTCCTAATTTTCTGGACAAAAAATCTTTCTCTACCTTTAGCTGTCCTATTTGCTTGTACAACTCATCTATGGTCTTCTGGAGTTCTTTTTCCTTGTTCCCCTCAGCTGAAAACACTTTGTGGGAGTTTTCAAGGAACTGTTTTTTCCACTTGGTTACTAGAACCGGATGAATGCCAAATTCTGATGCTATCTGGGAGATGATCTTTTCTCCCTTGATAGCTTCAATAGCTACCTTGGCTTTGAATTCTGGCGAGTAGTTTTTTCTCTTTCCCATTGGACTCCTCCTTGTCTGAAAATTTTAACTAAGGGTGTGGTGCAGTTTTTGGGGTCCACCTCAGGATATTCAAGAGCTTTTATCAGAGATGTACGGCATGGAGATAAGTCCCTCTCTCATTTCAAAGCTCACAGAAAGGATAATTCCTAAGGTAGAAGAGTGGCAATGGTAGTGTTCTCTCAAGTGTGTCTCCCGGTGGCAACCTCCTTATCCCTTGATTTAACAAACTTTTCCCACTCATCCTTACAAGGTAGAACCCGTGAACGTAAATTATCATTCTCCTCTTTCAGCAAATAGTAAAGTAACTTCATAACACCCCCTTCCCCAGGAAAGTGCTCTATTACTTTCGCTCTTCTCTTTATCTCCTTCATCCCCCTTTCAATGCTGTTAGTGCTGTAAATAAATCTTCTTATACCTTCAGGATACTTCATAAATGCCGTTAAACAGTGAA
>NZ_MOEN01000061.1 GCF_001968985.1 Desulfurobacterium indicum
GGAGGAAAGTACTATGGCAAAGGAAAAATTTGAAAGGACGAAACCCCACAAGAACGTGGGAACGATAGGACACGTAGACCACGGGAAGACGACACTTACGGCTGCCATCACCCACTGTCTTGCACTCAAAGGGATGGCACAAGAAGTATCATACGACAACATAGACAAAGCACCGGAAGAAAGAGAGAGGGGAATCACCATAGCAACGGCCCACGTAGAATACGAATCAGACAAATACCACTACGCTCACGTAGACTGCCCTGGGCACGCGGACTACATCAAGAACATGATCACCGGTGCTGCCCAGATGGACGGAGCCATACTCGTAGTATCAGCTGCGGACGGACCGATGCCACAGACAAGAGAGCACGTACTACTTGCAAGACAAGTTAACGTACCATACATCGTAGTATTCTTAAACAAATGCGACATGGTAGACGACGAAGAACTACTTGAACTAGTAGAACTCGAAGTAAGAGAACTTCTCAACGAATACGGATTTCCGGGAGACGAAGTACCAGTGATCAGAGGATCAGCTCTCAAAGCACTTGAATGCACATCACCAGAATGCCCAGACTGTCAACCGATTTACGAACTCGTAAAAGCCCTTGACGAATACGTACCGGAACCGGTAAGAGAAACAGACAAACCATTCCTCATGCCGATAGAAGACGTATTCTCAATCTCAGGACGTGGAACAGTAGTAACAGGAAGAGTAGAGAGAGGGACACTCAAGGTAGGTGAAGAAGTAGAGATAGTAGGACTGAGAGAAGAGCCCATCAAGACAGTAGCGACAGGAATCGAAATGTTCAGGAAACTACTTGACGAAGCCATGCCTGGTGACAACGTAGGAATACTTTTAAGAGGCGTAGGCAAAGACGAAGTAGAAAGAGGCATGGTAGTAGCAAAACCTGGCTCAATCAAACCCCACAAAAAATTCAAAGCAGAAGTATACATACTCTCAAAAGAAGAAGGTGGAAGGCACACACCATTCTTCAACGGATACCAGCCACAATTTTACTTCAGGACAACAGACGTAACAGGGAAGGTACAGCTACCTGAAGGGGTAGAGATGGTAATGCCTGGCGACAACGTAACATTTGAAGTAGAACTACTCAAACCTGTAGCTATAGAAGAAGGACTCAGATTTGCTATTCGTGAAGGTGGTAGAACTGTAGGTGCAGGTGTTGTTACTGA
>NZ_MOEN01000062.1 GCF_001968985.1 Desulfurobacterium indicum
GGTAGTATTTCATCAATTGTGTCTCACTAAGATTTCAGAGGCGACCTCCCCCATAGATTTTAGGAGTCGAAAAAACCACTAAAGGAGGAGGTCACCATGAGAGACACAAAACTCTCTCATGAGGATTTTAGAAAAGAAATTCATAAGATAGCAAGAGAGATACTACAAGAATTTACAAAACAACTTTTTGAAAGGCTGATGCTGGAAGAAAGGGAAATGTATCTTGAGGAAAATACCCATACAAAAGGTAATGGTTACTACGAAAGGAATCTGATAACACCACAAGGAGAAATAGAAGGGCTTAAAGTGCCTCGCACTAGAGATGGAAATTTTAGACCTGCATTACTACTCCCACCTCGGCAGAAAGCGATGATAGATATCGGAGAACTCATTACCCTGCTTTTTGTAGCTGGAGTAAGCACGAGAAAGATAAACAAAATACTTGAAACCTGGTATGGTATTCATTATTCACCTTCAAGCATTGCAAGGCTCACAAGAGTTACGGAAGAAGAGATAGAAAGATGGAGAAACAGACCATTAGAAGAGACATACCTGTTTATATTTGTAGATGCCACTTTTTTAAGCATAAGAAGGAGAACAACAACAAAAGAACCTGTATATGTGGTAATGGGAATAAGAGAAGACTGGACAAGAGAAATACTTGGATTTTACGTTTTTGCTGGAGGAGAATCTGCTCTCCTTTGAAGGGAAATAGCAAATGATCTTTACAGGAGAGGGGTAAGGAAGGTAGAAATGTTCATAGGAGATGGACTTTCTGGATTGGAAGAAGCTCTCAGGGAGATATTTCCTGGAGCCAATTTTCAGCATTGTGTTGTTCACCATATGAGGAACTGCTTGAAAGGGGTCAGGAAGAGGGATAGAGAAGGGTTAGCAGAGGACATGAAAAAGATATTTAGGGCAAAGAACGGGGAAGAGGCTTATGAAAAGTTCATGAAGCTGAAGGAAGAGTGGGGGAACAAATATCCCAAAGTGATAAAAAGCACAGAAAAGAATTTTCACTGTTTAACGGCATTTATGAAGTATCCTGAAGGTATAAGAAGATTTATTTACAGCACTAACAGCATTGAAAGG